>NZ_JBFAHW010000052.1:0-71426 GCF_040654355.1 Streptomyces sp. NPDC050704
TTGCTCGCGACGGGCTTGTTCTTCGGGTGCGGGTGGGTGGGGGCTGGTCGCGCAGTTCCCCGCGCCCCTGGGTACCTCAGCCCGTCCGGCGTTTGAGGACGAGGCCGTTCAGGCCGATAGCGGGGGTCTGGGGGCGCAGCCCCCAGGGACGGGACGGGTAGGGGCGGCGGGGGCGAAAGAAAATCCCGCCTACCTCCCGGCCTCCTTCGACACCAACGCCACCGCCTCGTCCACGTCATCCGTCAGGTGGAAGAGCAGCAGGTCCTTCTCCGACGCCTTGCCCTGGGCGATCAGCGTGTTCTTGAGCCAGTCGACCAGCCCGGCCCAGTACTCCGTACCGAAGAGGACGATCGGGAAGCGGGTGACCTTCTGGGTCTGGACCAGGGTGAGGGCCTCGAAGAGTTCGTCGAGGGTGCCGAGCCCGCCCGGGAGGACGACGAATCCCTGGGCGTACTTCACGAACATCATCTTCCGCACGAAGAAGTAGCGGAAGTTGAGGCCGATGTCGACATAGGGGTTGAGCCCCTGCTCGAAGGGCAGCTCGATGCCGAGGCCGACGGAGATGCCCTTGGCCTCGCAGGCTCCCTTGTTGGCGGCCTCCATGGCACCGGGACCACCACCCGTGATGACGGCGAACCCCGCCTCGACGAGCCCCCGCCCGAGCTCGACCCCGGCCGCGTACTCGGGCGAGTCGGCCGGCGTCCGCGCCGAGCCGAAGACACTGATCGCGGGCGGCAGTTCGGCCAGTGTGCCGAAGCCCTCGATGAACTCCGACTGGATGCGCAGCACCCGCCACGGGTCGGTGTGCACCCAGTCGGACGGCCCACCCGCGTCCAGCAGGCGCTGGTCCGTGGTGCTCCCCTGGATCTGGTCCCGCCTGCGCAGCACCGGCCCCAGCCGCTGCTCCTCCGGTGGCCGCTTCTTGCCCTCCGGGTTGCCAGTAGCCATGTCCGCTCCCTCCGCTTGCGGGTCGTTCCACCCCAGCGTAGGTCTACGCGGGTTACGGAGGGGGGACGCGGGCATGTCCGCCATGAACCGCTGCCAGGTACGCAGCAGGTACGCAGCAGGTACGGCTCGGACGGGCTCAGGCGGTCAGCCAGGCCCGCAGACGCTTCTCGCCCGCCAGGATCTTCGCCGTCTCGACCCGCTCGTCGCGCTTGTGCGCCAAGTGCGGGTTGCCGGGGCCGTAGTTCACGGCCGGGACGCCGAGCGCGCTGAAGCGGGAGACGTCGGTCCAGCCGTACTTGGGCTGCGGGGTGCCGCCGACCGCCTCGATGAACGCGGCGGCCGCG
Source organism: Streptomyces sp. NPDC050704 (assembly GCF_040654355.1). Taxonomy (NCBI): domain Bacteria; kingdom Bacillati; phylum Actinomycetota; class Actinomycetes; order Kitasatosporales; family Streptomycetaceae; genus Streptomyces; species Streptomyces sp. NPDC050704. The sequence continues at coordinate 1,293 of NZ_JBFAHW010000052.1, forward strand.
GGATGCGAGAGACCGGGGAGGGCCGCGCCGCTGTGGTCGTCGACGACGAACTCCTCGACACCGCAGTCCGCGAAGACCTCGTGGACGTGGGCCAGGGCCTCCGCCTCGCTGCGGTCGGGCGCGTAACGGAAGTTGACGGTCACCACGCACTCGTCGGGGATGACGTTGCCGGCCACCCCGCCCGAGATGCCGACGGCGTTCAGGCCCTCGCGGTACTCCAGGCCGTCGATGACCGGGTAGCGCGGCTCGTACGCGGCCAGGCGGGCGAGGATCGGGGCGGCCGCGTGGATGGCGTTCGAGCCCATCCAGCTGCGCGCCGAGTGCGACCGCTCGCCCTTGGTCTTCAGCAGCACCCGGAGGGTCCCCTGGCAGCCGCCCTCGACCTGGCCGTCCGACGGCTCCAGGAGGACCGCGAAGTCGCCCTCCAGCCAGTCGGGATGGGCCTCGGACACATGCTTCAGCCCGTTCAGGTGTGCGGCGACCTCTTCGTTGTCGTAGAAGACGAAGGTGAGGTCGCGGTTGGGGGCCGGGACCGTCTCCGCGATCCGCAGCTGGACCGCGACGCCCGCCTTCATGTCGCAGGTGCCGCAGCCCCACAGCACGCCGTTCTCGTCCAGCCTCGACGGCACGTTGTCCGCGATGGGGACCGTGTCGATGTGGCCGGCCAGGATCACGCGCTCGGCCCGCCCCAGGTTCGTACGCGCGACCACGTTGTTGCCGAACCTGTCGACCGTCAGGTGCGGCAGGGCGCGCAGCGCGGTCTCGACGGCGTCCGCGAGGGGCTTCTCGGTGCCGCTCTCCGAGGGGAAGTCGACGAGTCGCGCGGTGAGCCGGGCGGCGTCCAGCGTGAGGTCGAGGGGCGTTTCGGTCATGCCGTCGACCCTAACGCGCCGGGCGGCCGGGCCCCGTCGGCCCTCATCCCGCGGGCCTCTTCATGTTTTCCACAAACCCACAGATCGCTCACAGTACCCTCCAGTAACGTGTCCCCCGTGTCAGAGCCGTCACCACCCACTCGCCGACGCCGCGGGCGCCTCCTCCGTTCCGGAGCGGCGCTCGCCGTGCTCCTCGCCCTCGCCTGCTACCTCACGGTGCAGTACCTCACCGGGAGCAAGGGCGAGCCGAAATGCAGAGTCGTCTCGGGCAAGGGCGACGGGGTGTCGTACGAGTTCACGGCGGAGCAGGCGGTGAACGCGGCGACGATCTCGGCCGTCGGCACCAACCGCGGCCTGCCCGAGCGGGCCGTCACCATCGCCCTCGCGACGGCGCTCCAGGAGTCCGCGCTGCGCAACATCAGCCATGGCGACCGGGATTCGCTGGGCCTGTTCCAGCAGCGCCCCTCACAGGGCTGGGGCACCGAGAAGCAGATCCTGGATCCGACGTACGCGGCGGGCGAGTTCTACGACCACCTGGGCAAGGTGCGGGACTACGCCCAACTGCCGCTCACCGTCGCCGCGCAGCGCGTGCAGCGCAGCGGCTATCCCGACGCGTACGCGAAGCACGAGCCGGACGCCACGCTGCTGGCGGCGGCCCTGACGGGGCGCGCGGCGGCCACGTTCACCTGCGAGGGGCGCCCGGACATGCGGCCCGGGGGTCCGAACGCGGTACGCGCCGCGCTCGTACGGGACTTCGGGCGCGTCGCGTTCCAGGAGACGGCTGCCGAGGTGGGCGCCACGCCGTCCGCCTCGCCCACCGGGACGAGCGGCTCCGCCGGCCCGCGCACCGTGATCGTCCCCGTCCCGAAGGCCGCGGTGGGCGGTGACGGGGGTGCGGCCGGAGAGCGCCGCCGCGGCTGGGCCCTGGCGCACTGGGCCGTGGCCAACTCGTCCGCCCTGCACGTGGAGCGGGTCTCCTACGCGGGCCGGGTGTGGACCGCCGGGAGGACCCAGAGCGAGTGGCGGACGGACAATTCGGGCACACGGAACTCCGGTGCCGCCGGAGACACCGGGGACGCCGGAACCGCGGGAAATTCCACGGGCGAAGTCCGAATCGTCACCGGGCAGTAGTACGGGTCGTCACCCGTTGGGGGGACGCCCGGCGCGCCTTGTCGACGGCACGTACGGGATTTCGTCCGGCTTCCCCTCCGCCTCCCCCGCATCCGGGAAATCCCTTGGGAACAAAGGGTCGTAAGGATTCGGTGGACTTTCTCACCGGGCGTTTTTTGCCCGGGTTTCTCCGCAGCTGATAATGCGACGCATTGCCAACTCTTTACGTTGGGGCACCGCAACCTTCGCGGACTTCGAGCGGTAGTCACTGCGTCCGAGCCCGGAACGATCAACAGCCGGTCGATCGACAACCGGCCGACATCCAGTCGGTCAACTGCCGGGCAAGGTCGGACACTTCACTGTTTCTTCCGTCTTAAGGAGCACCATGTCCCTCCCCCTGACCCGTCGGATCGCCCGTGCCGCGCTGCTCATCGCAGCGGGAGCGGTGCCCGTGGTCGGTGCGGCCGGCTCCGCGAGCGCGGCCGAACTGCCGGCCACCCCCGACCTCGGCGGGATGACCGCGCTGGACAACGCGGGCACCACCGTCGACGGCGCCGCGCAGAACGCCACCGGGCTCGCGGGCAACACGGGCGGCAAGGCCGTCAAGAAGGCCGTGCCGACCGCGGGCAAGACGGGTGGCAAGGCCGTCAAGACCACGACGCCCGCCGCCCAGAAGACTGCCGGGGATGTCGCCGGCACCGCGGGTGACGTGCTCGGTGACACGGCGGGATCGGCGGCCGGTAAGGGGCTGCCGACCGATGCCGTTGGCAAGGGCGGGCTGCCGACCGAGCAGCTGCCGCTGAAGGGTTTGCCGATCGGCTAGCCTGCCTGCGGCCGAGCGGCTTGAAGGGGTCCAGGGAGTTCTTCCCTGGACCCCTTCGCTTGTGTCCGGTGTGTGGCTGCGGGCCGGTGGGGGCTGGTCGCGCAGTTCCCCGCGCCCCTTATGGGGCGCGCCCTTGTGGAGCGGAGTTCTCAAGCCAGGCGTTCCTCCGCTGCCTTGACCCGCTCGTCCGTCGCCGTCAGGGCTACTCGTACGAACTGGTCTCCTGCCGGGCCGTAGAAGTCGCCCGGGGCCACCAGGATGCCCAGGGTGGCCAGGTGGGCGACCGTGTCCCAGCAGGACTCGTTGCGGGTTGCCCACAAGTACAGGCTGGCCTCGCTGTGTTCGATGCGGAAGCCGTGCTTCAGGAGGGCGTCGCGCAGGGCGGTGCGGCGGGTGGCGTAGCGCTCGCGCTGTTCGCGGACGTGGGTGTCGTCTCCGAGGGCGGCGACCGCCGCGGCCTGGGTCGGCGCGGGCGTCATCATGCCGCCGTGCTTGCGGATCTGGAGGAGATCGCCGAGGACCGCCTCGTCCCCGGCCAGGAACGCGGACCGGTAGCCCGCCAGGTTCGACCGCTTCGAGAGCGAGTGGACCGACACGATCCCCTCGTACGAGCCGCCGCACACCTCGGGGTGCAGGACCGAGACCGGCTCGGCCTCCCAGCCCAGCTCGATGTAGCACTCGTCGGAGAAGACGAGGACGCCGTGCTCGCGGGCCCAGGCGACGATCCGGGTGAGTTCCTGCTGGGAGAGCACCCTTCCCGTCGGGTTCGACGGGGAGTTGAGCCACAGCAGCTTCAGACCGGCCGGGTCCAGCTCGGTCGGGTCCTCGTAGGCCACGGAGTCCGCGCGGGCCAGGCGGGCGCCGACCTCGTACGTCGGGTACGCGAGTCGCGGGTACCCGACCCTGTCGCCCGGGCCGAGGCCCAGCTGGGTCGGCAGCCAGGCGACCAGCTCCTTGGAGCCGACCACCGGCAGCACGTTGCGATGCGTGAAGCCCCGCGCGCCCAGTCTCCGCTCGCACCAGCCCACCAGCGCGTCCCGCAGCTCCGGCGTGCCCCACACCGTGGGATAGCCGGGTGAGTCGGCGGCCGCGACCAGGGCTTTCTGGACCAGTTCGGGCACCGGGTCGACGGGGGTGCCGACGGACAGGTCGACGATGCCGCCCAGGTGAGCGGCGGCCGTCGCCTTGAAGGGCTCCAGCTTGTCCCAGGGGAAGGTGGGAAGCCGGTCGGAGACTGCGGACACGGGTTCTGGCTCACTTTCTCGTACGGACGGCGCGGACGGCACGGACCGTACGGACGTACACGGGGCGCGTACGGCAAACGCCTCGGTCCCGTACGGCGGCGGTGCCGTACGGGACCGAGGCGGCGCACTCTCGTACGTACCGCTTACTGGTTCTGCGGCGGCAGAGCTGCGACGAAGGGGTGGTCACGCTCGATCAGTCCCAGCTTGCTGGCGCCGCCGGGCGAGCCGAGTTCGTCGAAGAACTCGACGTTCGCCTTGTAGTAGTCCTTCCACTCCTCGGGAGTGTCGTCCTCGTAGAAGATCGCCTCGACCGGGCAGACCGGCTCGCAGGCTCCGCAGTCGACGCATTCGTCCGGGTGGATGTACAAGGACCGGGAGCCCTCGTAGATGCAGTCGACCGGGCACTCCTCGATGCACGCCTTGTCCTTGACGTCGACACAAGGCTGCGCGATGACGTAGGTCACGCTGTCGTTCCTCCTCGATAGGGCGCTGGCGAGCCGTCTTCAGGCTCCGCCACCTGGCGCGCGGGAGCGCGGCGTCGTCGATGCCCGCACCTAGTATCTCCGTTCTTGGGCATGATCCGAACAGGAGGGTTGGACTGAGCTGTGGAATTCTCCGCACACTTCCGGCTTGAGGTCCGTATTACCCCCGCTGACGTGGGAAAACGCGTCTCGGTGCGGCGACTGGACGAAGACGCTCCCACGAGTGAGAAGTTCACCGACACGGTTGGCGTTCTCACATCATGGGACGACGGTGTGCTGCTGATCACACGACGGTCGGGAGAGAGCGTCCGGATTCCGGAATCGGCCCTGGTCGCGGGCAAGGTGGTGCCCGCGGCGCCCGCCCGTCGGCGGGGTCCGGCGGCCTCGTACGAGGAGCTGGCGCGGGTCGCCGCGCGGGCCTGGCAGCCGGTGGAGCGGGAGCGGCTCGGTGAGTGGGAGCTGCGGGCCGCCGCCGGGTTCACCCGGCGGGCCAACTCGGTACTGCCGCTCGGCGCGCCTGGCGTACCGCTGGACGAGGCGCTGTCGTTCGTACGGGAGTGGTACGCGGCCCGGGGGCTGCCCGCGTACGTGCAGACCGCGACCGGGGCCGCGGGCACGCAGGAGCTGCTGTGCGCCGAGCTGGAGGCGCGGGGGTGGATACGTGAGGTGAGCGCGGAGATGTGGATCGGCGCGCTGGCGCCGCTCGGTGACCGCCCGGATCCGGAGCCGGACCGACCGGTCGTGCTCTCCCGTGCGGCGGACGAGGCCTGGCTGGGCCGCTACCAGCGCAAGGGTGTCGGCGAGGTGGCCCTGAAGGTGCTGGGCAGCGGTCCCTCAGTGTGGTTCGCGACCGTGCCCGGCACCGAGCCCGGCAGCCCTGCGGCGATCGGCCGCTGCGTGGTCGACGGCCGCTGGGCCGGCTTCGCCGCGGTGGAGGTCGACCCGGCGCTCCGCCGCCAGGGCCTGGCCACCACGGTGATGGCGGCCCTGGCCCGCCGGGCCCTCGACGAGGGCGCCTCGGCGGCGTGGCTCCAGGTGGAGGCCGACAACGCGGGAGCCCGCGCGCTGTACACGGGCATGGGCTTCACGACGCATCACGCGTACCACCACTACCGGCAGCCCGCGGCGACACCGGGCGGCGAAGAACCCGTGGACGGCCCGTCCATCGGCACCGGCCACGAGCGGGCCGCCGCCGATCGTGGCGGCGAATTCGGTGGTACGGCCACGGAGCGGTATCGATCGGTGTGAAAGGGCACGAGCCAGCTATGCGTCCTCCTCATCCCCCGGGCCCGGAGCGGAGCGCCGAGTGGCAGCGGCGGTTCGGCGACGAGGCGCGGGCCGAGCGGCCCGATCTGTCGGCGCTGTGTCTGCTGGTCGGCGCCCAGGCGGACGGCGCGCTGGACGAGGCCGGTATGGACGCGGCGCAGATCGAGCTGGACCGGCTGGCCGGTGAGCTGCCGTTCCGGCCCGGCGGGCCGCGGTCCTGGGCCACCGCGCTCGCGGAGCACCTCGGTGGCCGCTGCCGCTTCCGCGGTACGCCCGGCGACTACCAGCGCCTGGAGTCCTCACTGCTGCACGAGGTGCTGCGGCGCCGCCGCGGACTGCCCATCCTGCTCTCGGTGGTGTGGACGGAGGTCGCGAGGAGGGCCGGGGCGCCCGTGTACGGGGTCGCCCTGCCCGGGCACTTCGTGGTCGGCTTCGGGCCGCCGGAGCAGCAGGTTCTCGTCGACCCCTTCGACGGCGGCCGCCTGCTGACCGGCCCCGACGCGGAGCTGCTGGTGGCCGGCGCGACCGGCGCGCCCCTCGACCCGTCGATGCTCTCGCCCGCCGACCCGCTCGACGTCGTCCTGCGCATCCTCAACAACATCCGCGCCTGGGCCGCCGCCCGCCCCGAACGCTCCGACGTCGCCCTCTGGGCCGTCGAGCTCTCCCTCCTGCTCCCGTCCCACCCGGCCCGGCTGCGTTACGAGCGTGCCCAACTGCTCGTCCAGCGCGGCGACTTCCTCACGGGCGCCACGGAGCTCGACGCGTACGCGGAGATCGTGGCCGTCGTCGACGAGCCGGCCGCCGACCGCGTACGGAGGCAGGCGCAGGCGGCCCGGGCCATGCTCAACTGATCGGCGCACGCGGTACCCGGGACACCCGATGCCCACCCGGGACGCCCGGCGCCTACAGCCACCCCTTCTCCCGTGCGATCCGCACCGCCTCCGCGCGATTGCGTACCGCCAGTTTCTGGATCGCCGTGGAGAGGTAGTTCCGGACGGTTCCCTGGGACAGGTGCAGGGTCGCCGCCAGCTCCGCGTTCGTGGAGCCGTCGGCCGCCGCGCGGAGCACCTCGCGTTCGCGGTCCGTCAGCGGGTTGGCCCCGTCGGCGAGGGCGGCCGCCGCCAGGGTGGGGTCGATGACACGTTCGCCGGTGAGCACCTTGCGTACCGCCGCGGCGAGTTGGGCGGCCGGGGCGTCCTTGACGAGGAAGGCGTCGGCGCCGGCCTCCATGGCACTGCGGAGGTAGCCGGGCCGGCCGAAGGTCGTGAGGATGACGAGCCTGAGCCCGGGGAACTCGCGGTGCAGTTCGGCCGCCGCCTCGATGCCGGTCGCGCCCGGCATCTCGATGTCCAGGAGCACCACGTCCACCTCGCGGTGCGCGCGGACGGCAGCCACGGCCTCGTCACCGCGCGCGACCTGCGCAACGACCTCGATGTCGGGTTCGAGGCCGAGTAGTGCGGCCAGCGCCTCGCGGACCATCGACTGGTCCTCGGCGAGCAGGACCTTGATCGTGCGGCTCATGGATCGGATCCTAGGGCCCCGGGCGTTTCCGGCGTCCCGGGCGTTCCCAGCGCCCCGGGTGCTCCCCGCGTCCCGGGCGTTCCCGACGTCCCGGGCGTTCCCGACGTCCCGGGCGTTCCCGGCCCCCCGGGCATCCCCGACGTCCCGGGCGTTCCCAGTGCCCCGGGCGTTTCCGACGTCCCGAGCATCCCCGATGCCCCGGGCGTTTCCAGCGCCCCGGGTGCTCCCGACGTCCCGGGCGCTTCCATCGCCCCGGGCGTTCCCATCGCCCCAGGGGTTCCCGGGGCCCCAGACATCCCCGGCGCCCCAGGCATCCCCGGCATCCCCGGCACCCCGAGCGGGACGCGGGCCGCCAGTCGGAATCCGTGCCGGACCGGGCCCGCCTCCAGTGACCCGCCCGCCTTCTGGAGCCGCTCGCCCAGTCCGGTCAGCCCGTTGCCGGGACCACCGTCGTCCGCCGCGCCCCCGCTGCCGTCCTCGCCGCCACTGCCGTCGTCCTCCACGCACAGCTCCAGCACCAGCCCTGCCAGCGTCTGCCGCCGGAACAGCTCCACCACGCAGCGCCGGGCCCCGCTGTGGCGTACGACATTGGTGACCGCCTCGCGCAGTGCCCACGCCAGCGCGGACTCGCTCTCCGGGGCGACGCCCGTGAGGTCCGGCTCGGCCGGCAGGTCCGCCGTGATGCCCGCGGCCGTCAGGGCGACCCGGGCACCCGCGAGTTCGCCGGGCAGCCGGGGCCGCCGGTAGCCGCTGACCGCCTCGCGTACGTCGACGAGGGCCTGGCGGCTGACGCTCTCGATGTCGGCGACCTGCCGCGCGGCCCGGTCCGGGTGGTCGGGGAGCATACGGCCCGCCAGCTCGCTCTTCAGTGTGATCAGCGACAGCGAGTGGCCGAGCAGGTCGTGCAGATCTCTGGCCAGCCGCAACCGCTCCTCGTTCGCGGCGAGTTGGGCGACCGTGGCCCGCGCCTCGCGCAGCGCGACGGTCGTCCGGACGAGTTCGCGCACGCCCGTCATGACGAAGCCGCCCAGCAGCGCCGGGATGAGCAGCCCCGCCAGATACGCCTCGCCGTCCGGGACGGCCAGCGCGATCGCCGTCATCAGCCCGGACACGGCCGCGATCGCCCAGCGCGCCGGCCGTATCGGCAGCGCCGCGCCGGACGCGATCGAGACGTACACGAAGAGGACCAGCCACTCCCGTCCCAGGGTGAGGGCGAGGACCGTGGACTGGGCCGCGAGGACCGCCAGCGAACCCGGCACCAGCCGGAGGGTCTCGCGGCGGCTCGTGCGGAAGACCAGTACGAGGTACCAGGCGACGAAGGCCACCAGGCCCAGCCCGCCGAGCACCCGGACTCCGGCGGCGTGCCCGCCGTGCAGCAGGTCGGTGACGGGCGCGCCCAGGTAGACCAGCCAGATCGCGGTCCACAGGGACTTGACCACCCGCTGCCTGCGGTTCTCCGGCCGCTGTCCGATCCCGATGCCACTCACGCCTTCAGCGTGTCCTTCCGGTACAGCCAGGCCGCGCCGCCCGCGAAGAGGAGGAAGGACACGGCGAGGACGGCCACGTCCTTCGTGTGCGGGGCGTGGCCGAGTTCGACGGCCTGCCCGAGGGCAGCGTACGCGTGGGTGGGCAGCCACTTCGCGATGTCCTGGAGCCAGTCGGGGAAGGTCGTCGTCGGCATCCACAGCCCGCCGAGCATCGAGAGCCCGAAGTAGACGATCATCGTGATCGGACGGACCGCGTCACCGCTGGCGAGGTAGCCGATGGCCACGCCGAGCGCGGCGAAGACGAGGCTGCCGGCCCAGAGGGTGAGGGTGAGCACGCCCCACTGCCAGGCGTCCAGGCGTACCTCCTTGACGGCGGCCGCGACCACGAAGACCACGACGATCGACGGCAGGCTGACCACGGCGGCGCTCGCGGTCTTGGCGAGTACGTAGCCGCGGCCGGGCAGCGTCGTCAGGCGCAGCTGCCGCACCCAGCCGCTCTCACGCTCCTTGGCGATGCGCTCGCTGTTGCCCATCAGGACGGCGGTCAGGGCGCCGAAGGAGGCCATCGAGACCATGTAGAAGGTGGGGAGGGTGAGTCCGGTGTCCGCCACCTCGGTCGTGCTGTCGGCGCTGCCCGCGAGCAGCAGGAACAGGACCGAGGGGTAGACGACCGAGAAGAACAGGAACTTGCGGTTGCGCAGGGCGCGGGTGAGTTCCAGTCGGATCAGGCTGTTCATGCTGTGCGTGCCTCCTCGGCCGCTGTGATGGCGACGAAGGCCTGCTCGAGACCGAGACCGGCCACTTCGAGATTGCGCGGGTGGAGGCCGAGCCCGTACAGCGCGTGCACGGTCGCGTCGGCGTCCGCCGACTGGATGCGGACGGTGTGGCCGGACACGTCGATCGAGGTCAGGAAGGGCAGCGCGCGCAGCGCGGCCTCGTCGACCGGACCCGCCAGATCGAAGGCGATCCGCCGGGCGCCCGCCTTCGCCTTGATCTCGGCGGCCGTGCCGTCGGCGAGGAGCCGGCCCCGGTGCAGCACGAGCACCCGGTCGGCGATCGCGTCGGCCTCTTCCAGGTAGTGCGTGGCGAACAGGACCGTACGGCCTTGGTCCGCCTGCTCGCGCATGGTGGCCCAGAAGGCCTGGCGGGCGGAGACGTCCATGCCGGTGGTGGGCTCGTCGAGCACGATCAGGTCGCTGTCGCCGGCCGTGGCGAGCGCGAACCGCACGCGCTGTTCCTGGCCGCCCGAGAGCTTGCCGACCCTGCGGTCGGCGAGCTGCGTGATGCCCGCCCGGGCGAGTACGTCGGCGGCGCGGTACGGCTTGGGGTGCAGGTCGCAGGCGAGTTTGACCAGTTCGCCGACCGTGACCTCGTCCATGAGTCCGCCGCTCTGCAGCATGGCGCCCACCCGGCCGGCGACGATCGCCTCGCGCGGGCTGGTGCCGAACACCCGGACCGAGCCGCTGTCCGCGTGCTTCAGCCCGAGGAGCAGGTCCAGGGTGGTCGACTTCCCCGCGCCGTTCGGCCCCAGCAGGGCCACCGTCTCGCCGGGGTGCAGTTCGAGTGTGAGCCCGTCCACGGCCCGGACGCCCGCATAGCTCTTGATCACCTGATCGAAGCCGGCCACCGTGCCGGTGGCCGTCGCAGTCGTTGTCATACGGCCCAGCGTGGCGCCGGGCCATCCACTCCCGGCAGTGTCGCCCGTCGTCACTCCCGGATGACAGATGTCACGTCCGAGACGTCATCCCGGAGACGTCGTGTCCGAGACGTCATCTCGGGTCACGGCCGCATGTCGGGTCACGGCCGCGCGGTACGGCGTTTCCGCGGGCGGCGGCGAGTACGAGACCGGCCGCGCCCGCGGAGTGCCTGGTGCGGTGCCTAGCTGGGATCCGTCTCGATCACGCCGACACGGTCCGCCGGTGTCTTGCCGAGCAGCGCCGGGCGCATCGCACCGATCACGTCCTCGGGCGTCACGGCGGTCTTGTTGCCGTTGCCCCGGGTGATCAGCACGCCGTCGAAGGCGCTGCCGTAGAGCTCCTTCAGCGCCGGCCTGTCGTAGTACTCGATCAGCTTGCCGTCGGCGTTGGCCTTCACACCGAGGAACTTCCACAGGGAGTTCTCCGGGCTGAACGCGAGCTCCACCCCGCCGGCCCTGATCGTCACGCGGTCCGACATCGCCGGCTCCGCGAACGCCTTCATCATGCGGTCGACCTCGGCCTTGGTGACCTTGGGTTCCTTCGCCTGGGTGGGGACCTTCACGGGGCTGGGCTTCCCGGTCTCCACCTGCGCGCGGTACGCCTCCTCGACGGACTCCGTCGACTGGGGGATGTCGATGCCCTGGCCCGCCTTGCCGTAGACGGCGACGGCCCGGCCCGACTCGAACTTGATCGTGCCCTCGGTCGCCGAGCCCGAGCCGCCCGCGGCACGCTCCAGGGCGGCCGCCAGCTTCTCCTCGTCGACGGGCATCACCGGGGCGACGACGCGCTGTTGGCCGAACAGCGAGCCGATCACCGAGACGGGGTTGTAGTCGCTGCCCGCGGCGGCCCGTACCGTGGCCTGGCTGTCGAGCTGGAGCCCGGCCTGGTCCGGCCGGAGCGGGACGGTGTCGCCGTCGACCGAGAGCTGGAGCGACTTGGCCGCGCGCGCCTCGAAGGCGTCGTCGAGCTTCTTGACGGCCTCGTCACGGGTGCCGCCGCCGATGTCCACACCGAACACGGTGGTGCCCTTGGGCACGTCGGAGTGGTTCATCAGCAGTCCGGCGCCGTACGCCATGCCGCCCAGCGTCACCACGCCGACGGTCAGGAGCACCAGCTTGTTGCGCCCCTTCTTCTTCGGCCGGGCGGCGGCGGGTGCGGTCGGCGAGACCGGGTCGGGCAGTTTCGGCGGCTGGTGCGGCAGCGGGCCGTCGGAGTGCGCGCCCGGTGCGAACGGTGAGTTCGGGGCGGTCGGCACGACGGGGATGCCGCTGGTCAGGGTGTGTCCGGAGACGTTCTCCCCCGCGCCGCCGTAGCCCGGCGTACCCGGCTCGGGCGCCGGCTTCTGCGGGGTGAGGATCGCGGTGTCGTCACTCATGCCGCCGCCTGGGCCGCCGGGAGGACCGGGGTAGGCGGCGCCGTTCTGGGCGCCCCTGCCGCCGGGGAAACCCGAGCCGTCCGGGGCACCGGGGCCACCAGGCCCGCCGGGAGCACCGGAGTAAGCGGGTCCGCCCTGACCGCCCGGGAAGCCCGAGCCGTCGTGGCCACCGGGGCCGCGCCCTGTGCCGGGGCCACCGGGGCCACCGGGGCCACCGGAGACACCTGGTCCACCCGGACCACCGGGCGCCGTCAGCGACCCTGTACCGGTGACCGGTCCGCCGGTCGGACCCGAAGGCCCACCCGGCCCACCCGGTCCGCCCTGGCCGCCCTCGGAGAAGTACGGAAGTCCGTCACGCCGTGCATCGCCGCCCGAGTCGCCCGTACCAGCCGTACCGGCCGTCGGGTACGAACCCGTGGAACCCGTGCCCAGCGGTCCCGCCGCCAGCGCACCGGAGACGTCGAAGGAACCGGTGCCGCCACTGTGACCGGGCGCCACAGGTCCGGTGCCGCCGGCGCCGGCCAGTCCTGCCCCGTTCGTACCGCCGGGCCGCGAACCACCCGGCGAGCCGCTCATGGCGCTGCCGGGCCGAGGCGTGCCACCGGCGCCGTTCGTGCCGCCGGGCCGCGTTCCCGGACCACCCGGCCGCGCCGCGCCGCTCGGGCCCGCACCGGGCCCGCCCGCGCCAACTCCCGTACCGGCGCCCGCTGCCGGGCCCTGCGCACCCGAACCGCCGGGCAGCCCGGCCCCGTTGGTGCCGCCACCGCCGGGACCGCCCGCGGGCGCACCGGCCTTGCGTGGCGCGAACCAGTCGCTCGTCTTCTCTCCCGGAGCCCCGGGGGGCCCGCCCGCGGACGCGGCGTCCGGGCCCTCGGGCCCGCCCGGACCGGCACCCGGCCCGGGCTCCGCGGCGGCCGCTCCCGGCACACCTCTCCCGTCGGACGGCTCGCCGCTCGCGACGGGCGTGCGCACGACGACCGGCGGGATGGGCCGCGATCCGGGGATGTTGATGCGGATCCGCGTCGTCAGCGTGGTCTCGGTCTTGGGCGCCTCCGGCCGGTCACCGGCGGAACGTCCCGCGTCGGTGCCGTCGTCGGACACCGCGGGGGTTCCGTACGGCGGAGTCCCCGACGGGTATGCGGTTCCGCCGCGCCCGTTGGGCCCGGAGGACGAACTGTCAGTTTCACGACTCAAGGCAGGTTCTCCCGGTTGGCTCCACCGCCCGTTTACTCGACCTCGATTCGGGCGGCTCGGCGGCGCGCACCACCATACTGGCCACTAGTCGCAAGCATCTTCTGGCCGTCGGGGAAACCCACACCGGACTTGCACCTGCGCTTGGTGGCGAAGTGGTACGTCACTTGCCAAGTCGGGCGGCAGAGCCACCCGGTTGCCGCCCTCGGCCAAGGGTGGCGCACATCACAGCGACAGCCATTCCGCCGAGCAGGAAGAGGTAGGAGCCCGCTCCTGCGGCGAAGAGGAAGTCACCTTCCGGACGGCTCGCGGTGAGCAGGATGACGGCCACCATCCAGCCTGCCGCGGGCGCGACCGCCCCGGCCCGGCCGCCGGTCGCCTGCGCCCCGCCCAGGAAGAGCCCGGCCGCGCCGGCCAGCGCGAGCAGCAACCCGCCCGGGAACCAGCCCGCTTGGACCAGCCCGCCCGCCACCCCGACCACCGCACCCAGCACAAAGAGCCCCAGGTGGACGGCGATCCGTCCGGCCGAGGGCGCTACCGGCGGCTGGGCGAGCATGCTTCCCGCCCGCGGCCTGTTCGCCGTACTCATCAGACATGCACCTCAATACGCATCAGGTGTCCACCAGTACTCATCGGACACCTTTGTCGGCAATCCCGGCGAACAGGTCGGTCTCATGCGCCCCGGTGCGCTCGCCCCGCACCAACTCGTAGTACTCCACGGGGAAAAGGGGCTGCGCGAGCTGGTTGGAGAGCGCGAACCAGGGCTCGGCGACCTCGATCTGCGTGGCGTGCGCCCGCATCGCGGCGGCCTTGGCGGCGGCGAAGGGGGCGCCGTCGATCTCCGTGGTGACCAGGGAGTCGTCCACCACACCCGGCACGTCGTCCACCGCGGCGCTGGCGGGGAACGGCAGATCTCCGAGTACGTCCTTCAAGCGGGCGAAGCCCTCTTCGGCGACGGAGCGCGGCACCCGGTTCCAGTAGATCTTCGTGATCGTCCACGGTTCGCCGAGGTCCGGGCGGAAGCCGGGGTCCGCGGCCAGGTCGGCGGCGCGCATCGCGACGCGGTGGGCCTGGATGTGGTCCGGGTGGCCGTAGCCGCCGTTCGGGTCGTAGGTCACGAGCACCTGGGGGCGTACCTCGCGGATCACCTGGACGAGGTCCGCGGCGGCCTCGTCGACGTCGGCCCGCCAGAAGCAGCGCGGGTCGTCGTTGTCCGGGAGACCCATCATCCCGGAGTCCTGGTGCCGGCCGACGCCGCCGAGGGAGCGGAAGTCGGGTACGCCGACCTCGCGCATCGCCGCACCGAGCTCCCCGAGGCGGTGGGCCCCGAGGGCCTCGCCCGTCAGATGGGCGAGCTCGGGCGGGATGACCTCGCCCCGCTCGCCGAGGGTGCAGGTCACGAGCGTGACCTGGGCTCCCTCGGCCGCGTACCGGGCCATGGTCGCGCCGTTGTTGATCGACTCGTCGTCCGGGTGCGCGTGCACCAGGAGCAGACGCCGGGCGAAGCGAGAAGGGGGTTCCCCCGGCCGGCGGCTGGGGGAGGGCGGTTCCGTCATGGACCCCACCCTACGAGCCCGCGAGGCGGGCCCTACGAGGCGCGGGTCAGAACTTGATGTCCCCGATCATGCCCGCGATGTTCGTGGTCAGCTCGTTGATCGTGGGCGCGATCGTCGAGCTGGCGAGGTAGAAGCCGAACAGGACACAGACGATGGCGTGAGGCGCCTTCAGCCCTGATTTCTTGATCAGGATGAAGACGATGATCGCCAGCAGCACCACCGCCGAAATCGAGAGTGCCACGGCGGCTCACCTCCAAAGGTCCCAGGGACGCGGGGGGTCGGGGGTCGAACGAAGGGGGCGGTAAATCCATACAGCGGCCAGCAGGTTGATACCCACACAGCGCTAGTGATCATAACTATTCGTGCGTGCGCATTGATCGGCGCACGGCCGCACAAGGGGGCGCATGGCCAATATGGTCGGAGCATGACGACCGAGCCTCTGTCCTTTCCGCGCCGGCAGGCGCGCACCCTGCGTTTCACGCTGGGCGCGCCCCGCGCGTTCACCGTGGCACCCGACGGTTCCCGCGTCGTGTTCCTGCGTTCCTCGTCCGGCACGGACCGGGCGAACCAGTTGTGGGTGCTCGACGTCGCGGACGGCCAGGAGCATGTCGCCGCCGACCCGGCGGTGCTGCTCGGGGGCACCTCGGAGCAACTGTCGGCGGCGGAGCGGGCCCGGCGCGAGCGCAGCCGCGAAGGCGGGGCCGGCATCGTCGGATACGCCACCGACAACGCCGCCGAACTGGCCTCCTTCGCCTTGTCGGGGCGGCTTTTCACAGCGGAGCTGCGGGTCGACACGGCACGTGAACTGCCCGTCCCCGGTCCGGTCCTCGACCCGCGCCCGGCCCCCGACGGACGGCTCGTCGCGTACGTCTCCGGGGGCGCTCTGCGAGTCGTCGGCGCCGAGGGCGAGGACGACCGGGCGCTCGTGGAGCCCGAGTCGGACACGGTCACCTATGGGCTGGCGGAGTTCATCGCGGCCGAGGAGATGGGCCGCTCGCGCGGTTTCTGGTGGTCGCCGGAGTCGGACCGGCTGCTGGTGGCACGGGCCGACGACGCGCCCGTACGCCGCTGGTGGGTCGCCGATCCCGCGCACCCCGAGCGTGAGCCGCAGCGGGTGGCGTACCCGGCGGCCGGTACGGACAACGCGGACGTACGGCTCTTCGTGGTCGGTCTCGACGGGACCCGCACGGAGGTCGTCTGGGACCGGGCGCGCTACCCGTATCTGGCGCGGGTGCACTGGTCGGCGGCCGGCGCCCCGCTTCTGCTGGTGCAGGCGCGGGACCAGGCGAGCCAGCTCTATCTGGCCGTGGACCCGGACAACGGGACGACCCGGATGGTGCACGCCGACGAAGATCCACAATGGCTTGATCTTTTCCCTGGGGTGCCGAGCTGGAGTCCCAGCGGAAAGCTCGTGCGGATCGCCGACGAGGGTGGCGCGCGGGTGCTCGCGGTGGGCGAACGCCCGCTGACGGGACCGCAGTTGCATGTGCGCGCGGTGCTCGACGTGTCGGACGAGGACGTACTGGTGTCCGCCTCGGCCGGTGCGGCGGCGGCCGACCCCGAGACCGGTGAGGTGCACGTCTACCGGGTCAACGACCTCGGCCTGGAGCGGATTTCACAGGAGCCCGGCGTCCACTCGGCGGTGCGCGCGGGCGGTGTGACCGTGCTCGTCTCGGCGGTGTCGGATCGCCCGGGTGCGCAGGTACAGGTGCTGCGGGAGGGCAAGAAGGCGGCGAGCGTGGCCTCGTACGCCGCGCACCCCGGCTTGAGCCCGCGCGTGACGCTCACGGAGGCGGGCGAGCGCCGGGTGCCGTGCGCCGTTCTGCTCCCCACCGGCTACACGGACGGTCCGCTGCCGGTTCTGATGGACCCGTACGGCGGGCCGCACGGGCAGCGCGTGCTGGCCGCGCACAACGCGTATCTCACCCCGCAGTGGTTCGCCGACCAGGGCTTCGCGGTGGTCGTCGCGGACGGGCGGGGCATGCCGGGCCGCTCCCCCGCCTGGGAGAAGGCGATCAAGGACGACATGGCGACGGTCGTCCTGGACGACCAGATCCACGCGCTCCGGGCGCTCGCCGAACGCTTCCCGCTGGACCTGGACCGGGTCGCCATCCGGGGCTGGTCGTTCGGCGGTTATCTCGCGGGGCTCGCGGTGCTGCGCCGCCCGGACGTCTTCCACGCGGGCGTCGTGGGCGCGCCGGTCACCGACCAGCGGCTGTACGACACCCACTACACCGAGCGGTACCTGGGTGATCCGAACTCCCAGCCGGAGGTGTACGCGGCGAACTCGCTGATCGACGACAACGGTCTGGTGGGAGCCGCCGGGCCGGCCCGTCCGATGATGATCGTGCACGGTCTGGCCGACGACAACGTGGTGGTCGCGCACTCCCTGCGGCTGTCCTCGGCGCTGCTGGCCGCCGGCCGCCCGCACGAGGTGCTGCCGCTCTCGGGGGTCACGCACATGACCCCGCAGGAGCAGGTCGCCGAGAACCTGCTGCTGCTCCAGGTGGACTTCCTGAAGCGTGCGCTGGGCGTCGCCTGACGGGATGCGGGCGTGCGACCGGCCGGGGAGACATGGCGCGCCCCGGCCGGTCTACGGCACCCGCACGGCCGTACGTGATTCAGATTGACGCGTCCGTATATCGGTATCGGGTCGGCCAAGTTGCCTGCGTGTTAACGAAGTTGATGCGCATTTGTCATGTTATTCCCGCTCACCCGCACCAGGGCCCGTGCATAAGGATGCACCGGGGAACAGGTCTCCGAATTTCGGACAGGCGACCACCGGATTCCGGACATGAGACGGTCACGGGCTACTACGCGTGCAGTTACGTCGAGCCCATGGAGAGATCAAGAGACCAAAGAGAAGGCCAAGGTGGTCCGGATTTCATTGACCTTGGACGAATTGCATTGAAAGGTCCGGCGTAGCCCGTAGGGGAGCGCCCTGCGGAGCCTTGACCCACAGGGCACGGAGCACCATGACCACCCCAACCCCATCTGCGGCCCCTCCAGAGGTCGCCCCCGAGAGTGCGATTCACCCGGTTTCTCCTTCGGCACCCCAGGGGACCGGAGCCGACAGCCGCTCTCCCGGACGGCTCGCCTGGAACCGCTTCAAGCGCGACCGCACCGGCGTCGTGTCGGCCGCCGTAGTGATCTTCTTCTTCGTGATCGCGATCGGTGCTCCGCTGATCGCGAAGCTGTACGGCAAGAACCCGTACACCACCTACGCCAGCGCACGCCCGGGGCTCCTGAACGCCTTCTCGTACCCGGCGGGACCCAACGGCGGCATGAGCTCGGAGTTCTGGTTCGGCATCGAGCCGCAGCTGGGGCGGGACGTCTTCACCTTCCTGCTCTACGGCATCCGCACCTCACTGCTGATCGCCACCGCCGCCACCCTCCTCACCGTCGTCGTCGGCGTCGTGATCGGCGTGAGCGCGGGCTATCTGGGCGGCAGGACCGACTATCTCGTCGGCCGGGTCATCGACATCCTGCTGTCGTTCCCCTCCACGCTGTTCTTCATCGCCTTCATGCCGGTCGTGTACGGGCTGTTCGTCGCCTCCGACGACAACATCCCGACCTCGCTGCGGGCCACCTGCCTGATCCTCGTCCTCGCCGCCTTCGGCTGGGCCTCCATCGCCCGTCTGCTGCGCGGCCAGGCACTCGGCCTGCGGACGCGGGAGTTCGTCGAGGCCGCCAAGGTGACCGGGGCGACGCCTCGCCGCATCGTCTTCACGGAGCTGCTGCCCAATCTGTGGACCCCGATCATCATCCAGTCCACGTTGATGCTCCCGGCCTACGTGACCATGGAAGCGGGGCTCGCCTTCCTCGGCGTCGGCATCATCGACCCGACCCCGGACTGGGGCGTCATGATCCAGCGCGGCGCCCAGTTCTACTCCGAGGACATCACCTTCATGCTCTTCCCCGGCCTGTCCATGGTGATCTTCGTCCTCGCCTTCAACCTGCTCGGCGACTCGGTGCGGGACGCACTCGACCCGAAGTCCAAGCACTGATCCACCGCCGTTCCCGCTTCACACCCCTTTCGCGCCGGCCTCGTTCCGGCTTCCTCCCGGCCCGGATCAACGTCGTCCGGCCGGCCCTCATCCGTTTCGCCCGATCCCCTAGGCAGGTTCGTCATGTCCTTCTCGCGGAGAAATTTCCTGATAGCAACCGGTGTGGCCGCCGCCTCGGCCTCGGTGCTGACCGCCTGTGGCAGCGGTAGCGGCAGTTCCTCCGGCGACGACACCGTCCCCAAGGTCAGCGGCTCCAAGACCACCAAGATCGACGTCGGCACCAAGGCCGACTCGACCGGTCCGGCCCCCGAGGTCACGGGCGCGGTCAAGGGCGGCACGATCTACTCGCTGGACCAGTTCGACATGGACCACCTGGACCCGGCCCAGATCTACGTCTCCACCGAGGGGGCCATCACGGTCCCGATCCTGCGCGGCCTGACCGGCTACAAGATCGACGACAAGGGCGGCGCCGTCCTGGTCGGCGACGCCGCCACCGACGCCGGCACGATGAAGGACGGCGGCAGGACCTGGTCCTTCACACTGAAGGACGGCGTGAAGTGGGAGGACGGCGCGGACCTCTCCATGGACGACGTCCGCCACTCCTTCGAGCGGCTCTTCGCCTCGTTCATC
This sequence comes from Streptomyces sp. NPDC050704, assembly GCF_040654355.1. NCBI lineage: Bacteria > Bacillati > Actinomycetota > Actinomycetes > Kitasatosporales > Streptomycetaceae > Streptomyces > Streptomyces sp. NPDC050704. Next base: position 20,554 of record NZ_JBFAHW010000052.1, read on the forward strand.
ACCGAGGGCCCCCGCTACGTCCAGCAGTGGCTCGCGGGCGCCGGGAAGTACACGGGCCCGTACGGCGGCAAGCACCTCGACTCCATCGAGATCGACGGCAGGACCGTCACGTTCCGCCTCAACGAGGCCCGCGCCGACTTCAACTTCACGCTGGCCATGCGCGGCTACTCCTTCGTGCCGAAGAAGCACGACACCAAGGAGAAGTACGACAAGCGCCCGTACTCCTGCGGCCCGTACAAGATCCAGAGCCGCAGCGTCGGCAAGTCGATGACCCTGGTGCGCAACGAGCACTGGGACCCGAAGACCGACTCGATCCGCAACGCGTACCCCGACAAGTTCGTCTTCCAGTACGGCTTCGAACCGGTGGCCTCGACCGACCGCTACATAGCGGACTCGGGCAACGACCAGTACGCGATGTCGATCTTCAACGAGGTCGCCCCCGAGCGCACCGCCCAGGTGCTCACCGACGCCAAGCTCAAGCAGCGGGTGCTGACCGAGGTCGACACGGTCACCTACTACTGGCCGATCAACATGACCCGGATCAAGGACCTCAAGGTCCGCCAGGCCATCAACTACGCCTGGCCGCAACAGCAGTTGCAGACCATCCGCGGCGGCGCCGCCATGAGCGAGCTCGCGACCACCATCCTGAGTCCGGTCACACCCGGGTACACGAAGTTCGACCTGTACGGCAAGACGCGGAAGCCCGGCGGCGACCCGGTGAAGGCCAAGGCCCTGCTCAAGGAGGCCGGCAAGGTCGGCCAGAAGCTGGTCATCGCGTACCAGCAGTCGGACAACGCCGTGAAGCAGGCCGTCGCCATCAAGAACGCGCTGACCGCGGCCGGTTTCACGGTCGTCAACAAGCAGATCGACAAGTCGACCTTCTACACCCAGATCGGCAAGATCGACAACGGATACGACCTCTACTACGCCGGCTGGAGCCCGGACTGGCCGAACGGCTACTCGGTCTTCTACCCCTGCTGGGACGGCCACAACATCGGCGACGGCCGCAGCAACTACTCACAGCTGAACGACGCGAGCGTGAACAAGGCGATCGAAGCGGCCTCCACCATCGCGGACACGGACGCGGCCAACAAGGCCTGGGGCGCCGTCGACCGCCAGGTCATGGAACTCGCGGGCTGTGTCCCGGACTACCACTCGATCCGCAACTGGATGTACGGCTCCAAGGTCGGCCACGTCGTCTACGACAGCGGCAACACCTGCGTCGCGCTCTGCAAGCTCTACGCCAAGTCGTAGCCGCGTAACCGCGTATCCGGGCATCCGGGCATCCGGGTATCCGAGTTCGTCCTCGGATACCCGCGCACGCCCTCACCGGCACCCGCATCCCCTCCCCTCCCCTCCCCTCCCCTCCCCTCCCCAACGCCCCGGCGACGGCGCCCCGTCCGGAAAGTCACGCCCCATGCTCCGCTTCCTCGTCCGCCGAGTCACCGGCGCGGTGGTCATCCTGCTGATCATCAGCGCCATCACCTTCTGGCTCTTCTACGCCATCCCGCGTGACCCGGCGCTGCTGTCCTGCGGCAAGAACTGCACCCCCGACGTGCTCGCGCAGGTCCGGCACAACCTGGGCATCGACCGGCCGCTCCCCGTCCAGTACTGGCACTGGCTCGCGGGCATCTTCGCCGGGCGGAACTACAGCGGCTACGGATTCTGCGACGCTCCGTGCCTCGGTTACTCCTTCGCCAACCGCGAACCCGTCTTCGGCACGATCATGGACCGGCTGCCGACGACCCTCTCGCTCGCCTTCGGCGCGGCCGTCGTCTTCCTGGTCCTCGGGATCGGCACCGGCATGATCGCGGCGGTCAGGCAGGGCAGGTTCCTCGACAAGTTCGTGAGCTCGCTGTCGCTGCTCGGCTCCTCGCTGCAGATCTACTTCGTCGGCTACATCGCGATGTTCTTCCTGGTCGCGAAGTTGCATCTGTTCAGCCAGCCCTCGTACACGCCGCTGACCCAGGACCCGGTCGCCTGGGCCTCGGGACTGCTGCTCCCCTGGCTGGTCCTCGCCATCATCTACACCGCCAACTACACCCGTATGACCCGCTCCCAGCTGGTCGAGCAACTCAACGAGGACTACGTACGCACCGCCCGTGCCAAGGGCCTGTCCCGCGCGAACGTCTTCTTCCGGTTCGCCTGGCGCGGCGCGATGGGCCCGATCGTCACCCTCTTCGGCATCGACCTGGGCGGCCTGATGGGCGGCGCGATCATCACGGAGGCGACCTTCAGCATGCAGGGCATCGGCCGGCTCGCGGTGGACTCCGTGGACAAGAACGACCTGCCCATGCTGCTGGGCGTCACCCTGCTCGCGGCCGGCGCGATCGTCTTCCTGAACATCGCCGTGGACGCCGTGTACGCGCTCATCGACCCGCGGATCCGGCTGGCCTGACCGCGTGCCCCTCCCTCTCCCCCTCCCCAGCGCCCCCTCCCCGACGACCCCCTCGCATCACCTCCCAGGAGCGTCCCCGTGACGAGCACCGATCAGCAGCCCTTCCTCTCCGTCCGGGATCTGAAGGTCCACTTCTCCACCGAAGGCGGCCTCGTCAAGGCCGTCGACGGCCTCTCCTTCGACCTGGCCGAGGGCAGGACGCTCGGCATCGTGGGCGAGTCCGGCTCGGGCAAGTCCGTCACCAACCTGGCGATCCTGGGCCTGCACGACCGCGCGCGCACCGCCGTCGGGGGCGAGATCCTGCTGGACGGCAAGGAGTTGCTGACCGCGACCGAACGGGAGCTGGAGCGGCTGCGCGGCAACACGATGGCCATGATCTTCCAGGACGCGCTGGCCTCGCTCTCGCCCTTCCACACCATCGGCAAGCAGATCGGCGAGACGTACCGCAAGCACACCGGGGCGTCCAGGAGCGAGGCCCGCGCACGGGCGGTCGAGATGCTCAGGCGGGTCGGCATCCCGCAGCCCGACCTCCGCGTGGACGACTATCCGCACCAGTTCTCCGGCGGTATGCGCCAGCGCGCGATGATCGCGATGGCGCTGGTCTGCGACCCCGAGCTGCTGATCGCGGACGAACCGACCACGGCCCTGGACGTCACGGTCCAGGCCCAGATCGTGGACCTCCTCAAGGATCTCCAGCAGGAGTCCGGCACGGCGATCGTCTTCATCACGCACGACCTGGGCGTCATCGCCGACGTCGCCGACGACGTGCTGGTGATGTACGGCGGACGCTGTGTGGAGCGCGGTACGAAGAGCGAGGTGCTGCGCACGCCCCAACACCCGTACACCTGGGGCCTGCTGGGTTCGATGCCGACCCTCGACGGACCGGTCGACGTGCCGCTGACGCCGATCCCCGGTCTGCCGCCCTCCCTCATCGACCCGCCGTCCGGCTGCCGCTTCCACCCGCGGTGCGCGTTCGCGGAGAAGGTCCCCGGCCGACGGTGCGCCACGGACAGTCCTCCGCTGGAGATCACCGGCGGCGGTCGCGGCGCCGCCTGCCACCTCACCGCCGCGCAGCGCCGGGAGTTCTTCGCCGACTACGCCACACCCCAGCCCCACTGACGCCCCGACTCCCCACGGCCGACCGACGCACCCGAGACGGGACTTCACGACCATGAGCACCACCAGCACAGACCCCACCACCACCCCGCTCCTGGACGTCACCGGGCTCGTCAAGCACTTCCCGGTGATGGGCGGCTTCCCCTTCAAGCGGAAGGTCGGCGCGGTGCAGGCCGTCGACGGGATCGACCTCCGGATCGCCGAGGGCGAGAGTCTGGGCCTGGTCGGCGAGTCCGGCTGCGGCAAGTCGACGACCGGCCGACTCCTCACCCGGCTCCTTGAACCGACCGGCGGCCGCATCACGTATCGCGGGCAGGACATCACCCACGCCGGCCGCCGGGAACTGGCGCCGGTCCGCTCCGAGATCCAGATGATCTTCCAGGACCCGTACGCCTCGCTGAACCCCCGCCACACGGTCGGCAAGATCGTCTCGGGCCCCATGGAGATCAACGGCATCAACCCGGCCGGCGGCCGGGAGGCACGCGCGCGTGAGCTGCTGGAAACCGTCGGCCTCAACCCCGAGCACTACAACCGCTTCCCCCACGAGTTCTCCGGCGGCCAGCGCCAACGCATCGGCGTGGCACGGGCGTTGTCCCTCTCCCCGAAGCTGATCGTGGCGGACGAGCCGGTCTCCGCGCTGGACGTGTCGATCCAGGCGCAGGTCGTGAACCTCCTCCAGGAGCTTCAACGGGACCTGGGCATCGCCTTCCTCTTCATCGCCCACGACCTCTCGATCGTCCGGCACTTCTCACAGCGCGTCGCCGTGATGTACCTCGGCCGGATCGTGGAGATCGCCGACCGGGACGACCTGTACGAGAACCCGCGCCACCCCTACACCCGCGCGCTCCTCTCCGCCGTCCCCGAGGCGACGGCGGCGGACGTCCCGTCCCGCGAACGCATCCGCCTGACAGGCGACGTCCCCTCACCGATCCACCCCCCGTCCGGCTGCCGCTTCCGCACCCGCTGCTGGAAGGCCACGGAGAGGTGCGCTTCGGAAACCCCGGCGCTGGTACGGGCGGAGGGGAACGGGGCGGGGCATCTGACGGCTTGCCATTACCCGGAGGCGAGGGGGACCGTTCCGTCGCACCGCCTCGCCAAGAGCTCCGGGGCGGCGGCCTGACACCCTCGTTTCCGTCAACCGCCGCCTGGGGTGGAGGTTGTTGAAGGCCGGACCCGGGGGAGTCCCGGTGATCAGTAGGCTGCCCCGCATGGCCGAGGGTGGGAACGCGGACGTCGCCGGTGCCGGCATCGATGATCAGGGGTGGTCCAACACCCGCGCGTGGGTGGAGAAGAGGCTGCCGGAGGGAGACCGCATACGTGCCGTCGCCCCGCTGCGGGGCGGGTGGACATCGCGGATGCGGCGTCTCCGTGTCGAGGGGAGGGACGAGCCGTACTCGCTCGTCCTGCGGTCTTTCGTCAAGCCCTTCTTCGTGAAGCACGCGGAGGGGTTGCTCACCCGGGAAGCGGACGTGCTGCGCCTGCTCGCGAACACGGGTGTGCCCGCGGCCGGCCTTCATGGTGTGGACGGGCGGGCGGAGCACTGCGACCACCCCTCACTGCTGATGTCACTGCTGCCCGGCAGCGTGCGGCTGGACGAGGAGGACGTCGAGCGGAGGTCCGAGTTGCTCGCTCGGCAACTGGTCGGCATCCATGGGCTGTTCGTGCCGACGCGGGCCCGTCCGCGGGCGTATCAGGCCTGGACCGCGCCCGAACGGGTCCGGTTGCCCGAGGGAACACGGCGGCCCGAGCTGTGGCGACGCGCCGTGGACGTCATCCGCCGCCCGCCTCCGCCCTACCGGCCTTGCTTCCTGCACCGCGACTTCCACCCCGGCAATGTGCTCTTCACAGGTCAGGGCGCCGACCTGGCGATCACCGGCGTCGTGGACTGGGTGGAAACCTCCTGGGGCCCGTCCGACCTGGACGTCGCCCACTGCTCGACCGCGCTCGCCCTGCTCCACGGTGCCCACGTCGGGATGCGGCTGGCCGACGACTATCTCGCGGCCGGGGGCACCCTGAGCCAGGACCCGACAGCCCACCTGTACTGGCGCCTGCTGGACGCGCTGGCCTTCGCACCGGACGCGGAGAAGGTCGCCGGGCCCTGGCGGGAACTCGGACGGCACAATCTGACCTCCACCGTCCTCACCCACCGACTGGAGGACTACCTGCGGGAGCTCTTCGACCACTACGGCTGAACACGTACGTGCCGGACGAGTGGCCAGAAGGGCTGCCCGAGTTCCTGGGATGCCGGGGTAACCCCCACCCGGCTCACCCCTACAGTTCCAGCTCCCCCACGACCTGGTCCCCGCTCATCTCCCCCGTACGGCGAAAGCCCAGCCGCAGGTAGAACGGTTCGGGCCCGCCCTCCCCCTCCGCCCAGGTCACCGTGACACGCGACTGCCCACGCCTGCGGATCTCCTCGCACACGGACTCCACGGCGAAGCGGCCGTATCCGCATCCCTGTCGGCCGTCGGCGATGTTCAGTCGCCAGAGGCCGGAGCGGGGGCGGTCGTCCGGGTTCTCCGGGGCGAAGCGGACGTCGAAGAAGGCCATCACGAAGCCGACGGGTTCCTCGCCGTCGAGGATCAGGCGGGGCCAGGCGACGTCCGGCTGGACATAGGCCTCGGCCAGCGACTTCACCACCGGTGAGACGAACCGCTCCTGGTCGGGTCGCACCGTGAGACGGCACGCGGCGTCGATGTTGTCCGGTGTCACCTGTTCCAGGCGAAGATCCGTCACTCAGTCCAACTCCCCGCGCTCCACACAGAATTCGTTGCCTTCGGGATCGGCCATCATGACCCAGCCTCCACCGTCCGGCCGTGTGTGGTCCGCGAGTTGGCGGGCGCCCAGGGAGAGCGCCCGCTCGACCTCTTCCGCCCGGGTGCGTCCCCTCGGCCGGAGGTCGAAATGGATGCGGTTCTTGGCCGACTTGCCCTCTGGGACCCGCACGAAGAGCAGCCCGGGTCCGCCGTCGGGATCAGCGATCAACGCCTCCGGGTCACCGGGCTTGTCGTCGTCGTCCAGCGGCCGCCCGAGCAACTCGCTCCAGAAGAGCCCGAGGTCGTACGGGTCTCCTGTGCAGTCGAAGGTGATGTGTCGGATCGTGGGGTTCAACAGGCTGTCCTCTTCCCTGTTTCCGGAGGCTCCGCCAGGCAGCAGCGCCCAGGCGTATCTGTTCGAGTCATCGGGGCGAAGCATCGCTGGCACAGATTCCGTTGTCGAACGAATAAGGCGACTCGGCCCCCGAACAACCAGACCGAGCCTTGTCGTTGTCACGGACCCGGCGGCAGACTGCTGCCTCATGTCCCTTCACCTGCGCGGAACCGTCCTGCCCGGCGGGGCCGTACGCGATCTCTGGATACTCGGCGACCGGATCACCTTCGACCGCCCGCACGGCCCGGCCGACACCGTCGCCGACGGCGGTTTTCTGCTGCCGGGACTCGTCGACGTACACACGCATCCGGGGAGCGGTGACGACCCCGACGACCCGCGGTTCGACCCGGACCTCTTCGCCGAGCAGGTCGCCGCCCACCGTGACGCGGGTACGACGGCCCTGCGCTTCCCCGGGCTCCTGGGCGAGGTGCCGGCCGCGTCGCGGGAGGCGCCGGACTCGCCCCGGATGATCAGCGCGGGGCGCTGGCTGGCCTGGGCGGGGCTGTCGAAGAGCGCCGGGTTCCACACGGTCACCGACGATCTGGCGGCGTACGCGGTGGCTGAGTCGAAGGCCAACGACGGCTGGTGCAAGCTCATGGGTGACTGGGACTTCGAGGCGGCACCGGTCCCGTACGAGCTGCTGCGGGCGGTCGTCGCGGCCGTGCACGCGGCCGGCGGGCGGGTCGCCGTGCACTGTCAGTCCGCTGAGGGTGTGCTGGGCGCCGCACGGGCCGGGGTCGACTCGATCGAGCACGGGATGGGCATGCCCGAGGAGTGCGTCGGGCTGATGGCCGCGCACGGCACCGTGTACGTCCCCACGCTCACCGCCTTTGCACGGAGCGCGCCCAGGATCAAGCCCGGCCCCCGAGGAAACCTCTGGCAGGCAGGCCACCGCACGATGGTCCGGCGTGTCCGTGAGGCCCACGACGCCGGGGTCACCGTCCTGGCCGGAACGGACTCCGCGCCCTTCGGCAACGTGGCCGCCGAGGTCGAGCACCTCATCGCCGCCGGCCTGCCGGCCGAGACCGCCGTCGGCGCCGCGAGCTGGACCGCGCGCGACTTCCTGGGTCTGAGCGGGCTGACCGAAGGCGGGCTCGCCGACGTCACGGTCTACGACGCCGACCCGAGGCGCGAACCCGGTGTCCTGCGGCATCCCGGTCGCATCGTCCTGCGCGGCCGTGTCATCCGCTGACGACGGCTCCCCACTCGCCACCGAGGTCGGCCGTGCGTCGCGCGATCGCTCCGGGTCCGGGCCGGTGTTTTCCGGCCGGTGTGTCCCGTCCGGCGTCTCACGTGCCGGGGGCAGCCGCCGTGACGCCGCCCGGCAGAGACCTTCACCGGACGCCCCGGGCTGTGGCTCCGGCAGTGTCGGACTCGCCGTACGGCAGCGGTCCGGGGATCTGGTGCGAGGCCGTTCACCCTCGCCGGTCCCTGGTCCCTGGTCCCTGGATCGTCACCGTCGCACGACAAGCCGCTCGCCGACCCGGGCCGACTCTTGCACCCGGGCCGGGCCTTGCACTCGGGTCAGCCCTTGCTGACGGCCTCTCCCCCGGCGCTGTCCTCCAGCGCCTTCAGTGCCGGGTCCAGCACGACGTCCTCGTCCCGGGCCTCCGTCGTGGGCTCCTCCGGGAAGTGGCAGGCCGTCAGGTGGCCCTCCCGGTTGCCCGAGATCTGCACCAGCGGGGGCTCCTCGCTGGCGCACTTGTCCTGCGCCTTCCAGCAGCGGGTGCGGAACCGGCAGCCGGACGGCGGGTGGATCGGCGAGGGAACGTCACCGGAGAGCCGGATCCGCTCTCGGTCCAGGGGCTCGTCGTCGAGGGCGACCTCCGGGACCGCCGACAGCAGGGCGTGGGTGTAGGGATGCCGGGGCCGGTTGTAGATGGAGTCCCGGTCGCCGACCTCCACGATCTTGCCGAGGTACATCACCGCGAGCCGCTGCGAGAAGTGCCGGACGATCGCCAGGTCGTGGGCGATGAAGAGGAAGGCGATGCCCATCTCTTCCTGGACCTTCTGGAGCAGGTTGACGACCTGCGCCTGGATCGACACGTCCAGCGCGGAGACCGGCTCGTCGGCCACGATGAGCTTCGGCTGCAGCGCGAGGGCACGGGCTACACCGATGCGCTGGCGCTGACCGCCGGAGAACTCGTGCGGGAAGCGGTTGTAGTGCTCCGGGTTGAGGCCGACGAGTTCGAGCAGTTCGCGGGTCCGCTTCTCCCGGCCGCCCGTCGGGTTGATTCCGTTGACCTCCATCGGCGACTTGATGATGGTGCCGACGGTCTGCCGCGGGTTCAGCGAGGAGTACGGGTCCTGGAAGATCATCTGGATCTCGGACCGTACGGGGGCGATCTGCTTGCGCGAAGCGTGCGTGATGTCCTGCCCCGCGTAGGTGATCCTGCCGCCGGTCGGCTCCAGGAGGCGGGTGATGAGCCGGCCGGTCGTCGACTTGCCGCAGCCGGACTCGCCGACCAGGCCGACGCTCTCGCCCACGCCGACGGACAGGTCGATGCCGTCCACCGCCTGCACGGCCCCGACCTTGCGTTTGATCGGAAAGCCGCCGTAGATCGGGAAGTGTTTCGTCAGGCCCTCGACGGAGAGCAGCGTCTCGCCGGCTCCGTCGACGGGACCCTGCGGCTTCGCCAGGGTGAGGTTGTCACTCATGTCTCGTTCTCCCTAGCCCAGCCGGGGCTTGATCTGCTCGATGAAAAAGGTCGACTTCTGCTCCGCGCCGAGGTGACAGGCGGCGCCCCGGCCCTCGGGCAGCTCCGGACGCTCGTCCGAGCAGCGGCTTCCGCCGACCTCGGCCGTGAAGGTGCAGCGCGGGTGGAAGGGGCAGCCCGACGGCGGGTTCAGCAGGCTGGGCGGAGACCCCGGAATCGGTGTGAGCGCCTGTGCGGTGTCACCGCCGAGTCGCGGCATCGAGCTCAGCAGACCCCACGTGTAGGGATGCTGGGGGTTGCGCAGCACCTCACGGACGCTGCCGCGTTCCACGGCCCGCCCCGAGTACATCACCAGCAGGTCGTCGGCCATGTTGGAGATGACGCCGAGGTCGTGGGTGATGAAGATGATCGCCGAGCCGAACTCCTGCTGGAGGTCCTTGAGCAGGTCGAGGATCTGGGCCTGCACGGTCACGTCCAGGGCCGTGGTCGGCTCGTCCGCGATCAGCAGGTCGGGGTCGCAGATCAGCGCCATGGCGATCATCGCGCGCTGGCGCATACCGCCGGAGAACTGGTGCGGAAAGTCGTTGAAGCGCATGGTGGGCTGCGGAATGCCGACCTTGTCGAGCATCTCGATGGCCCGCGCCTTCGCCTCCTTCTTGGAGGCGCCGGTGTGCTTCATGAACGGTTCGGCGATCTGCCGGCCCACCGTGTAGTACGGCGAGAGCGCGGTGAGCGGGTCCTGGAAGATCATCGCGACCTTGTTGCCGCGGAGCTTCTCCATCTCCTTCTCGGTCGCGGTGACCAGTTCCTTGCCGTCCAGGACGATCTCGCCCTCGACGGTGGAGCTCTTGGGGTTGTGCAGACCGAGAACGGTCAGGTTGGTGACGGACTTGCCGGAGCCCGATTCACCCACGATGCCGAGGGTCTTGCCGCGTTCGACGTCGAAGGAGAGTCCGTCGACGGCCTTCACGATGCCGTCCTCAGTGGAGAACCGCACCCGCAGGTCGCGGACCGAGAGGAAGGCCTCCGGCCCGTTCGGGGCCTTCGCGCCTTCGGTCTTGGTCAGTGTGGTCACGGTATTTCTCCTAGGCGAGGCGCACGCGCGGGTCGATGTAGGCGTAGGCGAGGTCCACGATGATGTTCAGGATCAGGATGAAGAAGGCCCCGAACAGCATGACGCCCATCGTCACCGGAAGGTCCTTGCTCAGCGAGCCCTGGACCGCGAGACGTCCGATACCGGCAAGGTCGAAGGTGAACTCCGTGACCACCGCACCCGACAGGAGTGCGCTGAGGTCCATGCCGATGATGGTGACGATGGGGATGAGTGAACCGCGCCAGGCGTAGCGGAAGAAGACGTACCGCTGCCGCATGCCCTTGGCGCGCGCGGTGCGGACGTGTTCCTCCTGCAACTGCTCGATCATCGTCGAGCGTGCCATACGCGTGTACTGGGCGGTGAAGATCGTGGCCATCACGGCCCAGGGGATCAGCAGCCCCACGAACCAGCCCACCGGATCGTCGGTGAACGGGACGTAACTGGGGTTCTCCATCCACCCTGTGCTGAAGACGAAGATGCCGAGGACGATCGGGCCCAGGAAGTAGATCTGGAACGAGCTGAGCACCATCGAGGCGCCGCTCACCAGCTTGTCGACGACGGTACCGCGCTTCCACGCGGCCAGCAGACCCGTGCCGAGGCCGAAGAGCAGGAAGATGACCAGGCCGCCGACCGTCAGCGAGAGCGTCAGCGGGAAGCGGTCCATGATGGAGTCCCAGACGAAGTCGCCGCTCTCGAAGGAGACACCCAGGCACGGCGCGGAGCAGTGCCCGACGGCGAAGTCCCGGCCGGCCACGATGCCGACCATGAAGTTCCAGAACTGCGTGGTGATGGGCTTGTCGAGACCGAGGTTCTCACGGATGACCGCGATGTTCTCGGGGGAGCAGTTCTTGCCGCAGGCCAGCTGCGCGAAGTCCTGAGGGATCGTATAGAACAGGAAGAACGTGAAGGCGCCGATCAGGAACATGATCACGACGGCGCCGCTCAGCCTGCGGATGAGGAACTGAAGCATGGCGGGTGGGTGCTCTCTTCGAAACGCGGCGGCAGAAGGGGGATACCGTCCGCGGGGGTGCGCTCCGCCTGGCGCACACCCCCGCGGATCAGCCGAGCTGTCGGATTACGGCTGCTTCAGGTACAGGTCGTTGATGTCGATGTAGCTCGACTCCACGCTGTACCGGGCACCACCGATGTTCGATCCGTAGAGCTGGATCTGCTTCGAGTAGTAGACCGGGGCGCCCGGGTTGATCTCCTCAACGATGCGGTGGTGAGCCTGCTCCCACGTCTTGGCGGCGGCCTCCGGCTCCTCGGTCAGAGCCCTCTGGATGAGGTCGTTGACCTGCTTGTCGTCGATGTGGGAGTAGTTCGGCGAACCGTCGGCGACCTGGGTGCCGTCGTAGACCGGGGTGATGACCGTGCCCGGCGACGGCCAGTCCTGGCCCCAGCCGGTCATGTAGAGGTCGTACGGGTTCTTCAGCTTGCCGACCTGCTCGTAGAAGGTCGCGCGGTCGATCTCCTTGGCCTGGACGTCGTAGCCGAGCTTGTTCAGCGCGTCCTTGATGATGACCATCTGGGCCTGGCCGCGCGGGGTGTTGGAGTAGGCGTAGCTGAGCTTGGTGCCCTCCTTGACCCCGGCCTCCTTCAGCAGCTCCTTGGCCTTCGCCGGGTCACCGTTGGGCTTCTTCAGCTTGCCGAACGGGTCGTACTTCGGGTCGAAGCCGGGCAGGGTCGGCGCCAGCAGACCACCGGCGACCTCACCGCCGTACCGGCCGCCGTCGGCCTGGACCATGGACTGGTTCGGGATCGCGTAGGTGATCGCGTCGCGGACCTTCTTGTCCTTCATGTTGGGGCTGTCGAGGTTGAAGGACAGCTGCCAGACGTAGGGCTGGTAGCCCTGGATGGTGCGCTTCTTGGCGGCCGCGTTACCGATGACCGTGGACAGCTGGGCCGGGTCCACCGAGTCCGTGAACTGGATGCCGTTCTTGGCCTCGCCCTGGTCGGCGATCAGACGCTTGGTCTGGCTGGGCTGGTCGATGGTGTTGGTGAACTGGTAACCGTCGACGTACTGGTGGCGCACCGGGTCCGTCTTCGCGTCCCACTGGTCGTTCTTGACCAGCGTGACGGACTTGCCGGCCTTGTACTCGGAGACCTTGTACGGGCCCAGGGAGGCCGGGGCCTTGTCGTACTTCTCCTTCGTGTCCTGCTTCTCGGGCACGATGGCGTAGCCGGCCATGGTCAGGGCCTGCGGGAGGTCCGGCTGGGCCGTCTTGAAGTGGAAGACGACCGTCTTGTCGTCCGGGGTCTCCAGGACGGAGTCCGGCAGGTGCTTGCCCTTGTACGGGCCGTCCGGCAGCGCCTTGCGGTAGTCGGCACCCGAGAGCCACGTCTGGACGTAGGTCGGGCCGTCGAAGATGAACTTGGCGTACATCCGCTCGATGGAGTGGCGGACGTCGGCGGACGTGATGGCGTTGCCGTCCTCGTCCTTGATGCCGTCCTTGAGGGTGAACGTCCAGGTCTTGCCGTCGTCGGACGACGTGCCGGAGTCGGTGGCGATGTCACCGACGACCGTCAGGTTGCCCTGGTCGTCCTCCTGGAAGTTCGTCAGACCGCGGTGGACCAGGTTGGCGAACTGGCCCGCGTCGCTGACGTAGATCTGCCCCGGGTCCATGTGGGTCAGGTCCGACTGCTGGTACACGTTGATAACGCCGCCGGTCTTGGCCCCGGCGACCTCTTCGGCCGGACCGTTGGACGTCTTGGCGTCGCCGTAGACGACAGGCTTCGACTGTGCGGCGGCGTCTTCCTTGGACTTGGAGTTGTCCTTGGAGTTGTCCTTGCCGCTGTCGCTGGAGCAGCCGGTCAGCGCCAGTGACCCGGCCACCGCGGCAACCGCTATGGCGCGCATGGTGCGCATTCTGATGGGCTTCATGATGCCGGTGTACCTACCTGTCGATAGTTGTCCACGAGTGCTGCCTGACGGTCCGGTTGTCCCGGAACGGGGGTGGCAGCCCCCCCACCACCAATGGACGGTTAGCGTCCGGTCTTGGGGTCGAATGCGTCCCGGACGGAGTCGCCGAGAAGGTTGAAGCAGAGCACGAAGACCACCATCGCGACGCCCGGGAAGAACATGAACATGGGGTCCTGCTCGTAGATGTCGGCGCCGATGGCGAACATGCGGCCCCAGTCCGGCGTCGGCTCGGTGAAGCCCACGCCGACGAACGAGAGGAAGGCGATGGAGAGGATCGCGCTGGGCAGCATGTAGGTGCCCTGCACGAGGATCGGGGTGACGATGTTCGGCAGGATCTCCTTGCGCACGATGCGCGCCGGAGAGGCTCCCGAGACCTTGGCCGCCTCGACGAACTCCCGCTCCCGCAGGGAGAGCACCGAGCTGCGCACCAGGCGGGCCATGCCCATCCAGCCGAGGAACCACATCACGAGGATGATCGAGATGGCCCGCAGGTAGACCGGGGTCTCGTCCGTCGGGGAGACGAACAGTGCCGTGACCACCGGCATGAAGGCGATGAAGAACAGCTGCTGGGGGAAGGCCAGGAAGAAGTCGGTGACCCGGCCCAGCCAGTAGTCGACCTTGCCACCGAAGTAGCCGCTGACCATACCGATGATGACGCCTGTCGCGACGCTGAACAGCGTGACGACTACAGCCATGTACAGCGAGGTGCGCATGCCGTACAGCAGCATGGTGAACACGTCTCGCCCCAGCTTGGGCTCGACGCCGAACCAGAAGTCACCGGAGATTCCGCCGAACGACCCGGTGGGCATGGCGAAGTCGTCGAGCAGGAAGGGGTAGTCCGGCTCCTGCGCGTACAGCGTGTAGGGGTCCTTGCCGTACAGCTTCGAGATGACCGGAGCCAGGGCGGCGATCGCGAAGAAGAAAATAACCACGCACGCGGAGATCACTCCGGTACGGTCCCGCTTGAAGCGATGCCACATCAGCTGCCCGGGAGAGCGGCCCTCGAGCTTCTCGGCCTCGCGAGGCTCGGTGCTCGACGCGAGCTCGGGGTCCAAGGCCGCCGACGGCCCGGAGCCCTCGGCCTTGGTTGGACTGGTCATCTTTGTTCGTCCCCCGGGGATGGAGAGTTGAGCGCAGCACAGATACCGGCAGGTTCTGTGGTTTCAGGGAACTTTCACCAAGTGGGTCAACGCGCGTCAAGGGCGGAAGACATAGGGAATTCCCTACCGTCGAAATTTTGAACAAAAATTGCAAAGATTGACACCTACGCGCGCTTGACAGGTGACTTTGATTCCTGGCAAAACAGACATACGTGATGAAATTTTCGTTTACGTGTCCGAAACTTGATTGTCCGATGCCCGGTATGCGAACGCCGGTCACATCGATTCCACCGTCACCCGAACTGCCATGGACTGACACGGACTGAGATGTCCTGAGACGGTTTCGTACGAGGGCACACCGAAGGCCCGGCTCTCCGTCGTGCGGAGAACCGGGCGTTCGGAGGCCGGGTGTCAGCCGTGCTTGGCGCGGCTCGCGGCGCGGGCGCGCTCGCGGCCGTCCAGCTTCACCTTGCGGATGCGGACGGACTCCGGGGTGACCTCGACGCACTCGTCGTCGCGGCAGAACTCCAGGGACTGCTCCAGCGAGAGCTTGCGCGGCGGGACGATCGCCTCGAACGAGTCGGCCGCGGCCGACCGCATGTTGGTGAGCTTCTTCTCCTTGGTGATGTTCACGTCCATGTCGTCGGAGCGCGAGTTCTCGCCGACGATCATGCCCTCGTACACCTCGGTGCCGGGGTCGGTGAACAGCACACCGCGCTCCTGGAGGTTCGTCATCGCGAAGGCGGTGACGGCACCGGCCCGGTCGGCGACCAGCGAGCCGTTGTTACGGGTCGTCAGCACGCCGAACCAGGGCTCGTGGCCCTCGTGGATGGAGTGCGCGATGCCCGTGCCACGCGTGCCGGTCAGGAACTCCGTACGGAAGCCGATGAGACCGCGGGACGGCACGACGAACTCCAGACGGACCCAGCCCGAACCGTGGTTGGACATGTTGTCCATCCGGCCCTTGCGGACACCCATGAGCTGCGTGACCGCGCCCATGTGCTCCTCGGGCACGTCGATCGTCATGCGCTCGACGGGCTCGTGAACCTTGCCGTCGATCTCCTGGGTGACCACCTGCGGCTTGCCGATGGTCAGCTCGAAGCCCTCGCGGCGCATCTGCTCGACCAGGATGGCGAGCGCGAGCTCACCACGGCCCTGGACCTCCCAGGCGTCCGGACGCTCGGTGTCGAGCACGCGGAGCGAGACGTTGCCGACCAGCTCGCGGTCGAGGCGGTCCTTGACCTGGCGGGCCGTGACCTTGCGGTCCTTGACGGCGGCCTTGGCCGAGGCACCCTTGCCGGTGCCGCCACGGCCGACCAGCGGCGAGGTGTTCGTACCGATGGTCATCGAGATCGCCGGCTCGTCGACCGTGATCAGCGGCAGCGCGATCGGGTTCTCGGGGTCGGCGAGCGTCTCACCGATCATGATGTCCGGGATACCGGCGACGGCACAGATGTCACCGGGGCCCGCCATCTCGGCGGGCTTGCGGGTGAGCGCCTCGGTCATCAGCAGCTCGGTGATGCGCACGCTGGACATCGTGCCGTCGCGCTTGATCCACGTGACGGTCTGGCCCTTGCGCAGCTCACCCTGCTCGACGCGGAGCAGCGCGATACGGCCGAGGAAGTTGTCGGCGTCCAGGTTGGTGACATGCGCCTGGAGCGGGGCCTCGGTGTCGAACTGCGGAGCCGGGACGTGGGACAGGATCGTGGAGAAGAACGGCTCCAGGCTGTCGCTGTCGGCCGGGACGGTGCCGTCCTCCGGCTTGGTCAGCGAGGCCACACCGTCGCGTGCACACGCGTAGACGATGGGGAACTCGATCTGCTCCTCGTCCGCCTCCAGGTCCAGGAAGAGGTCGTAGGTCTCGTTGACGACCTCGTCGATCCGGGAGTCCGGGCGGTCGGTCTTGTTGATGCACAGGATGACCGGCAGACGCTGCTGGAGCGCCTTGCGCAGCACGAAGCGGGTCTGGGGCAGCGGGCCCTCGGAGGCGTCGACGAGGAGGACGACCGCGTCCACCATCGACAGGCCGCGCTCGACCTCGCCACCGAAGTCGGCGTGGCCGGGGGTGTCGATGATGTTGATCGTGATGACGTCGCCGCCATCCTTCGGGTGGTACTTGACCGCCGTGTTCTTGGCCAGGATCGTGATGCCCTTCTCACGTTCCAGGTCGTTCGAGTCCATCATGCGGTCGTCGAGCGACTCGGCGGCGTGCGCGGCGAAGGCACCGGCCTGCTTGAGCATGGCGTCGACCAGGGTGGTCTTGCCATGGTCGACGTGGGCGACGATGGCGACGTTGCGGATGTCGTGGCGCGTGGCCATATTGAGGCGCTTCTCCCGGAGTGAGCGGATGGCCGACGCGTATATCTGTTTACGCGGGCCCTGCCGGGCTGAACATGCCACGGCCTTACCCCATCGTACGTGGCCCTGACAGAGAGGGCCTCCTCCGGGGTTTGGGCGGGAGGCCCCGCGCCCCTTACGGGGCCGGGCTCGGCCCAGCCTTCTTGCCCTTCCTCAGGTAGCCCATGTTCTCGTACACCGGGGTCTGGAAGCCGAACGCTCCCGCGTTGGAGAGGGTGGTGCGGGCCGCAGTGAGCTGGGGGCGCTGGTAGAGGGGGATCGAGCCGGCGGCGGCCCAGATGCGGGCGTCGGCCTTGCGGACCAGGGAGCGGGACTCGTCCGCGTCGAGTTCGGCGATGGCCTGGTCGAAGAGCTGGTCCACCTGGTCGGTGCCGACCCGCGTGTAGTTCTGTTCGACGTTGAGCGAGCCGTCCGCGGCCGGTACCGGCTTGGAGTAGATGGGGCGGGCGTCGGTCGCGGGGAAGGCGGACGCGGGCCAGGAGTACAGCGCCAGGTCGTACTGGCCCGACGCGATGTGGTCCTTGAAGTAGCTCTCGTCGGCGACCTTGGTGATCTCGGTGCGGATGCCGATACGTTCCAGCATCCGCGAGATCCGCTCACCGACCGCCCGCAGCGGCTCCGAGCCGGGGCCCGACGGGAGCACGAAGCGCAGCGACAGCGGCTTGCCGTCCTTGGCGAGCGGACCGGCCGCGGCCCGCCGTGGGGCCGCCGTGCCCTTCGGCGCGTACGCCCCGGGGGCGCCGCCGTGCTTGAGCTGCTGCGTCCCGTCCTGGGCCAGGTGCTGCTCGGCGGCCCCGCCGGTCCTGCCCGCCCCGTCCTTCTTCTTCCGCATCTGCCGCTGCTTCTGCTGCTTCTGGCGCGGCTTCTGCTCCCGCTCGATCTCGCGCTGTGCGCCCGGGGCGCCGGCCAGGTCGTACGCGTCGCCCGGCTTCTGGTCCTCGCCGACGATGTACGTACCGTCGCCGCCGGAGCCTTCGGAACGGCCGGAGCCGTTCGAGTCGTCGGACTTCCTGGCGGCCTCACCGCCGGCCGCCTTCTTGGGCTTCTTCCTGACGGGTCCGCCCGACACCCATCCCGCGTCGGACAGCAGCGCCTGCGCCTCCGCGGTGTCCTGGCCGCCGAGCGCCCCGCTGTTGTCGGCGTACGCGTGCTGCCCGGCGAGCGCGAGGTGGCTGCCGACCGGTTCGGCTGGCAGGCCCAGCGGCTGGAGCACGACCCTGGCGAGCTCGTCCCGGTCGAGGGCGCGGGCGACGGCCCGGCGGACCCGCTCGTCGGTGAGCGGCCCGTCGGCGCCGTTCAACGCGAGCTGGGTGTAGGCGGGTTCGAGGGACTTGCGGACCTCGAAGCCGCGCAGCGCCGACTGCTGCGCGGCGTACTTGGCGACCACCTTGCCCCGCTTCTTGCGGGCGCTGATCTCGGCGTCGGCCGCCTCCTCGTCGGAGCCGTGCGCGATCGCCCAGGAGCGCAGGGCGGCGGCGGGCGTCAGCGCGGCGCCGGGGCCGTGCGTCAGCGGCACCGGCATTCCCTCGGCCCCCGCACGGCCTTTGGTCTCCGCACGGCCCTTGGCCCCCTTGGCGGTCTTGGTGCCCTTGTCGCGGGCGGCGAGCGTGATGCGCCGGACCCCGGCGGGGTCGATCTCGGCCAGGTCGAGCCGTCCGTCGGCGAGCGCGGTGGCGCGCTTCTCACGCGGCACGGCGCGCAGTACCAACTCGGAGAGTTTGGCCTGGGTGCCCCACCAGCGCGGGTTGCGCCTGAGCCGTACGTCACCCGCCGAGCGGTCGATCTTCTCGATGGCGAAGGGTCCCGCGGTGACCTTCAGCCTGCGGCGGGCACCGTCGTTGAAGGAGTCCGGGGTGCCCATGACGTCCTTCGGGTACAGCGGCGAGAAGAGCGACTGCCAGTCGGTGTACGGCTTGCTGAAGGTGACCCGTACTTCGAGGTCGTCGGCGCCGCGCTCGATCTTCTCGACGCGGTCGTAGCCGGCGTTGCGGGCGGTCCAGTACGCGCTGTCCTTGCCGGACAGGGCGCGCCACTGGGCGGCGAAGTCGGCGGCGCCGATCTCGCGGCCGTCGCTCCAGACGGCCTGCTGGTTGAGCTTGTAGACCACGACCTGCTTGGGCTCGCGCTCGACGACCTTCGCGGACTCCAGGTAGTCGGCGTTGCGCTGCGGGCGGCCCATGGCGTCGAGCCGGTACAGGGCGGGCAGCACGGCGCCCGCGACCCGGGAGGTCGTCGCGTCGGCGTCCGCCTGGAAGGTGTTGAGGGTCTCCGGGAGGCTGTCCACCGCCCAGCGCACGGTGCCGCCGTCGGCGATCAGATCGCGGCCCGCGGGAGCGATGTCCTGGCCCGCGGTGGGCTTGCCCGCCTGGTCCTCCCCGCCGCACGCGGTGAGGGCGGGCACCGCGAGCACGCCCGCCGTGAGGAACGCGACCGAGCGCATCACCGCGCGCGGTCCGACGCCGTCGTGGGACATGACTGGTACCTCCGGGACGCTTCTGATCACGTCGAGCCGTGCAGGCCCGACTTCGTGATGTAGATCACATTTGGCGGTATAATGGTGCTGATCAGATCTATCGCCCCACTGAAGGGGAGGGTCGCCGTCTCCGGGCGGCGACACGGCGACCGGCCCGCCGAAGCCCACCCGTGCGGCCCAACGGTTAGGGCCGGTGTCGGAAGTGGCGTCGTCCGCCCGGAGGGCGGGCCGGGCGGCGCATGGTGCGTGCTCTCGGCGTGCCGGGCGGAAGCCCTCGTACTGGATGTACTTGGGCTTTCGCCCGGTGCGGCGAGAGGGCGTGCCAGGCGTCGGCCGGCAGGCGCCACTTCCGACACCGGCCCTAGCCCCGAGGGGCGTGCCCCGTCCCGCCCAGGGGCGCACGTACGGCGCGTAACGGACGACACGAGCCGGTAATCCGTGCAGATCCCTTCACAGGGGGCGATGTGACGCGCGACACTCGCAGGCGCATGAACGTTGCCGCCTTTGGGCTCTGGAGCCCGTGGAAGTGAGGGCAAGTCATGTCAGTGCACGACGACCTGACAACAGTCCAGCGTTGCCTCGACGACCTGACGAGGTCCGTGAAGCGCCTGGAACAGCAGATGGGCAGCGGTCTGGAGGTGCGCCGGGTGCGCACCGACGCCGACCACCTGCGCGAGAGCGTGGCCCTGCTGCGCGAGGCCGCCCCCGCGCTCGCCGCGCCCAGGCGGCCCGACCTCGTCTCCATCCCCGACACCCCGTACGACAACACCCTGTGGACGGATTCGGACGACGAGGGTCTCGGCGCCCGCGACCGGCACGCCCCCTGACCCCGACCGGAGCTCCAAGTTGGCCACTGGTACGGAACCCCAAATGAACAGCGGCGGCGTACGGACCCGTACGCGCGCCGCGATCGCCGCCCCGCATCTGCGGACCGACCGCTGGTGGCTGGCGCCCGCCGTCACCGCGGCCGGGCTGCTGGCCTTCGTCGTCTACTCGACGTGGCGGGCGTTCGCGAACTCCGACTACTACGCGGCGCCCTACGTCTCGCCGTTCTACTCGCCCTGTCTGGCGGAGAACTGCGAGCCGATGAGGAGCGGCCCGAACTGGGAGATCTTCGGCAGCTGGTGGGGCCTGTCCCCCGCGCTGCTCATCCTGATCTTCCCGCTCGGCTTCCGGCTGACCTGCTACTACTACCGCAAGGCCTACTACCGCGGCTTCTGGGCCTCGCCGCCGGCCTGCGCGGTCGCCGAGCCGCACAAGAAGTACTCCGGCGAGACCCGCTTCCCGCTGGTCCTGCAGAACATCCACCGCTACTTCTTCTACGCGGCGGTGCCGGTCGCCGGAATCCTGACGTACGACACGGTCCTCGCCTTCCGGGACGAGCACTACGAGTGGGGCCACATGGGCCTCGGCACCCTCGTCTTCCTGGTCAACATCGTGCTGATCTGGGCGTACACCTTCTCCTGCCACTCCTGCCGGCACATCGTCGGCGGCAAGCTCAAGCACTTCTCCAAGCACCCGTTGCGCTACCGGACCTGGCAGCTCGTCGGGAAGCTGAACGCCCGTCACATGCAGCTCGCCTGGGCGTCGTTGGTGAGCGTGGCACTCGCCGACTTCTACGTGTACCTGGTCGCGTCCGGCGCCTTTGACGATCCGAGGTTGTTCTGATGTCCGTAGTGGACCGGCAGGAGTGGGACGTCGTCGTGGTCGGTGCCGGGGGCGCCGGGCTGCGGGCCGCCATCGAGGCGCGGGAGCGGGGCGCGCGGACGGCCGTGATCTGCAAGTCGCTGTTCGGCAAGGCGCACACGGTGATGGCCGAGGGCGGCATCGCGGCGGCCATGGGCAACGTCAACTCCGGTGACAACTGGCAGGTCCACTTCCGCGACACCATGCGCGGCGGGAAGTTCCTCAACCAGTGGCGGATGGCCGAACTGCACGCGCAGGAGGCCCCGGACCGGGTGTGGGAGCTGGAGACCTGGGGAGCGCTGTTCGACCGTACGAAGGACGGGCGGATCTCGCAGCGCAACTTCGGCGGGCACGAGTACCCGCGGCTCGCGCACGTCGGCGACCGTACGGGACTCGAACTGATCCGGACGCTCCAGCAGAAGATCGTGTCGCTCCAGCAGGAGGACTTCAAGGAGACCGGTGACTACGAGTCGCGGCTGAAGGTCTACCAGGAGTGCACGGTCACCAGGATCCTCAAGGACGGCAACCGCGTCTCCGGGGCCTTCTGCTACGAGCGCGAGTCCGGCCGCTTCTTCGTCCTTGAGGCCCCTTCGGTCGTGGTCTCCACCGGCGGCATCGGCAAGTCCTTCAAGGTGACCTCGAACTCGTGGGAGTACACGGGCGACGGGCACGCGCTGGCGCTGCTGGCGGGGGCGCCCCTGCTCAACATGGAGTTCGTGCAGTTCCACCCGACGGGCATGGTCTGGCCGCCGTCGGTGAAGGGGATCCTCGTCACGGAGTCGGTGCGCGGGGACGGCGGGGTGCTCCGGAACTCCGAGGGCAAACGCTTCATGTTCGACTACGTCCCGGACGTCTTCAAGGAGAAGTACGCGCAGTCGGAGGACGAGGGCGACCGCTGGTACGAGGACCCGGACCACAACCGCCGGCCCCCCGAACTGCTCCCCCGCGACGAGGTGGCGCGGGCCATCAACTCGGAGGTCAAGGCGGGCCGCGGCTCACCGCACGGCGGGGTCTTCCTGGACGTGTCGACCCGGATGCCGGCCGAGGTGATCAAGCGGCGGCTGCCGTCCATGTACCACCAGTTCAAGGAGCTCGCGGACGTCGACATCACCGCCGAGGCGATGGAGGTCGGGCCGACCTGCCACTACGTGATGGGCGGCATCGCGGTCGAGTCGGACACGGCGGCGGCCCGCGGGGTGCCCGGGCTGTTCGCGGCCGGTGAGGTCGCGGGCGGTATGCACGGCTCCAACCGGCTCGGCGGCAACTCGCTCTCCGACCTGCTGGTGTTCGGACGGCGGGCGGGGCTGCACGCGGCCCAGTACGCCACCGGGCTCGGGGTCTCCGGAGGGCGTCCCGCCGTGGACGACGGCCAGGTCGACGCGGCGGCCGCGGAGGCGCTGCGGCCGTTCTCGGCCGAGGGACCGGCGCCGGGTTCCGAGGACGGTAAGCCGCCCGAGAACCCGTACACCCTCCACCAGGAACTCCAGCAGACGATGAACGACCTCGTCGGCATCATCCGTCGTGAGGCGGAGATGGCGGCGGCGCTGGAGAAGCTCGCCGACCTGCGGGTGCGGGCACGGCGGGCCGGGGTCGAGGGACACCGGCAGTTCAACCCCGGCTGGCATCTGGCGCTCGACCTGCGGAACATGCTGCTGGTCAGCGAGTGTGTGGCGCGGGCCGCGCTGGAGCGGACGGAGTCCCGCGGCGGCCATACCAGGGAGGACCATCCGGGGATGGACCGGGCATGGCGCCGGATCAACCTGCTGTGCCAACTGACCGACCCGACGGGCGGGTTGGCGGCCACGGACCCGGTGCACGGCCAGATCGACCTCGTACGAGAGACCACCGAAGCCATCCGACCCGACCTGCTCGCCCTCTTCGAGAAGGAGGAGCTGGTCAAGTACCTCGCCGAAGAGGAGCTGTACGAGTGAGCAGCTATGAGGCCCGCTTCAAGGTGTGGCGCGGGGACGTCGAGGGCGGCGGCCTGAAGGACTTCGAGGTCGAGGTGAACGACGGCGAGGTCGTCCTCGACATCATTCACCGCCTCCAGGCCACCCAGGCTCCGGACCTGGCCGTCCGCTGGAACTGCAAGGCGGGCAAGTGCGGTTCGTGTTCGGCGGAGATCAACGGGCGGCCGCGGCTGCTGTGCATGACGCGGATGTCGGTGTTCGAGAAGGACGAGACGATCACCGTCACGCCGCTGCGGGCGTTTCCGGTCGTACGTGACCTGGTGACCAACGTCGGCTTCAACTACACGAAGGCGCGGGAGGTCCCGGCGTTCGTGCCGCCGGAGGGTGTCGGCCCCGGTGAGTACCGCATGATGCAGGAGGACGTGGACCGCTCGCAGGAGTTCCGCAAGTGCATCGAGTGCTTCCTGTGCCAGGACACCTGCCATGTGGTCCGCGACCACGAGGAGAACAAGACCGCCTTCGCCGGTCCGCGCTTCCTGATGCGGGTGGCCGAGCTGGACATGCATCCGCTGGACTCGGCCGCCGAGAGCGGGCTCGACCGCAAACGCACCGCCCAGGACGAGCACGGGCTCGGCTACTGCAACATCACCAAGTGCTGCACGGAGGTGTGCCCCGAGGGCATCAAGATCACGGACAACGCGCTGATCCCCCTGAAGGAACGGGCGGTCGACCGGAAGTACGACCCGCTGGTCTGGCTGGGGAACAAGATCCGCCGGAGGCCGGCCGGGACGTAGGCGGCGCCCTGGGCCGACTGTCTGGGCCTGCTCCGTTCTGTATCGATACATGACGGCCTGCGCAGGTCTATGACGGTCTATACCGGTCGCGCTGGAGCGTACGGGGTCATACGCTCCGAAATGTGACGTCGCCCCTTCGCCGAAGCCGTCCGCGCCGAGCCGCGTCGCACATAGCCGTGCGGATGGCGCACGCCGTGGCGGGCGCGGTGGTGGCGGTCGGCTGGCTTGTGCCGTCCGTGACGGCGGACGCCGGTGCCGGTGTGAGTGCGGCCGCCGGTGGCGGGGCCGTGGTGGCGCCGGCCGGGGAGCGGCCCGGGGCCGCCGAGGACGGGACGACCGCGGCGGATCTTGTGCTGCCTGTTGCCGCGGTGGGGGCTGTGGGGGCGCTGGCCCTGTACGGGCACGTACGGCGGACTCGGCGGGCCCGGGCGCGTACGACGCCCGGTGGGGCGGGCGAGCGATCCGCTTCTCTCGCCGGAGGCTCCGGCGGCTCCGGCGTTCCCGAGGTCTCCGAACTGGATCCGCGGGCGCGGCGGTTGCTCGTCGAGGTGGATGACGCCGTGCGGACCAGCGAGGAGGAGCTCCGGTATGCGGCGGCGCAGGTCGGGGACACCGACACCGCGGCGGTGGCGCCGTTCGTGGAGACCGTGGCGTGGGCGAAGGGGGAGTTGGCGGCTGCCTTCCAGATACGGCAGCAGGTCGACGACGGGTTGGCGGAGGACGAGTCGGGCCGGCGGCTGATGCTTACGGAGATCGTCGAGCGGTGTACCGACGCCGGGCGGTGGCTGGATGCGCAGGCGGCCGCGTTCGATCAACTGCGGGCGCTGGAACGGAAGATGCCCGAGGCGCTGGCGCACGCGGAAGCCCGGTTCCGGGAGGTCGCCGGACGTACTCCGGGCGCGGAGGCGGCGCTCGGGGAGATCGGGAAGCGGCATGCCGCTCCCGCCGTCCTGTCCGTCGTCGGCGACATCGGCGTCGCCGGTCACCTGGAACAGGCCAAGGACCGGCTGGTGTTCGCGATGACGCGGCTCAACCGGGCGCGGGCGGCGGTCGACCGGGATGACACCGGGGCGGCCACGGTGGCTCTGCGTGCCGCCGAGGGGGCCGTCGACCAGGCGGAGCTCTTCGTCGGCGGCGTCGAGCGGTTCGCCTCCGAACTCGCCGTCGCGGAGAAGCGGTTGCCCGCCGCCGTCGACGAGGCCGGGGCCGACCTGGCGGGGGCTCGCGGTGCGGTGGGTGTGGCGGGCGCGGAGGGCTCGGAGGTCGCCACGGGTGAGCCTCTCGGGCCGCTCGTCCGCGCGGAGTCCGTGCTGGATGCCGTACTGGATGCCGTACGGCGTGAGACCGCTGCCGGGCCGTACGACCCGGTCGGCGCCCTTCGCCGGGTCGGTGAGGCCGATGCGGCGCTGGTCTCGGCGGTGGCGGCGACGGCCGACGACGGGCGGGTGCGGGCGCTGCTGGACCGGATGCTGTTCGTCGCCCGGGGCGCGGTGGCCGGGGCCTCGGAGTTCATCACCACGCATCGGGGTGCGGTGGGCAGCGAGGCCCGGACCCGGTCTGCGGAGGCGCGGAGGCATCTGGAGCGGGGGGAGGGTGCTGATGGGGCTGAGGGGGAGGCCGGTGGGGCCGATGGGCGCTTCTCACCGTTCGCCCGCCTCGCCGACGTCCAGCGGGCCGATGGCCTGGCCCGGGAGGCCCGGGAGCTCGCCGAGCGGGATGTGCGGGCGTACGAGCATCCCGTCGGCGGTGGTCATGGCCGTGGTCATGGCGATGGGGTGGCCGGAGCGGTGCTGGGCGGGATCCTCCTGGGCGACGGCGAGGGCACGTCTCTGGGCGAGGGCGGCATACCAGGCAGTTTCGGCGGGGGCGGGACGCGGGCGCGACGGGGCGAGGAAGGGGACGAGGGCGACGGGGCCGAGGGCAGGGCCGGGGACGGTCTGAGCTGATCCGGCGACCCCACCGAGCCCCCCTCAGAGGGAGCTCGGATACCCCACTGGCTCCCCCCGCAGAGCAACCTCGGCAGCCCCGCACAGCAAGCTCGGCAACCTCACCGGCTCCCTCGGAGCAAGCTCGGCAACCCTCACATCACGCTCGGCAACTCCGCCGGCTCCCCCTCGGAGCAAGCTCAGCAACCCCGCACAGCACGCTCAGCGACACCGCCGACTCCCCCGCACAGGCAAGCTCGGCGACGCCTCCCCTCAGAACAGGCTCAGCAGCGCGTCCGCCGGGTCCGTGAGGCCCGGTCCCCCGTTGGGCAGGGGCAGTTCGAACCACACCGTTTTCCCGCGGGGCGTCCGGCGGGAGCCCCAGGCCGCGCTCAGGAGGCCGACGAGCTGGAGGCCGCGGCCGCCCTCGTCCGTGTCGCGGGCCCGGCGGCGGCGGGGCTGGACGAGGCCCGCGTCCCAGACCTCGCAGACCAGGGTGCGGTCGAGGAGGAGGCGCAGGCGGATGTCGCCCTCGCCGTAGCGCAGGGCGTTGGTGACGAGTTCGCTGACGAGGAGCTCGGCCGTGTCGACGAGGGGTTCGAGGTCCCAGCCGGTCAGTTGGGCGCGGGCGTACTCCCGTGCCTTGCCCACGCTGCGCGGCTCGCGCGGCAGCGTCCAGTCGCCGACCGAATCGGCGGGCAGTCCCTGGACACGTGCCATCAGCAACGCGATGTCGTCCTCGCCGTGGTGTGTGTCGAGGGTGTTGAGGACGTGGTCGCAGACGTCCTCCAGCGGGCTGGAGGGGTCGGTGAGGACGTTGACGAGGGCCTGCAGGCCCTCGTCGAGGGGGTGGTCGCGGGATTCGACCAGTCCGTCCGTGTAGAGGGCCAGCAGGGCACCCTCCGGGAGCTCCACCTCGACCTCCTCGAACGGCTCGCCGCCGACACCGAGCGGCATGCCCGGCGGGACGTCGAGCATGAGCGCGCTCTCACCCGGCTCGACGAGGACCGGCGGGAGATGGCCTGCGTTGGCGAAGGTGATCCGGCGGGTGACGGAGTCGTAGACCGCGTACACGCAGGTGGCGAGGTACACCTCGGAGAGGTCGGCGTCCCGGGACTGACGGGCACCGCGCGTAGACTGCTGCGTTCCGCCGGGCGTGCCCAGGCCGCGGGCGATCTCGTCCAACGCGGAGAGGACCTCGGCCGGTTCGAGATCGAGCAGGGCCAAGGTCCGTACGGCCGTGCGCAGTTCACCCATCGCGACGGCCGCGCGCAGGCCCCGGCCCATCACGTCGCCGACGACCAACGCCGTGCGGTGGCCGGGGAGTTCGATGACGTCGAACCAGTCGCCGCCGACCTCGGTGGCCGCGTTCCCCGGGAGGTAGCGGCAGGCGATGTCCAGGCCGGAGGCCTCCGGGTCGCCGGGCGGCAGGAGGGAGCGCTGCAGGATCAGGGCGCGCTCGTGTTCGCGGCGGTACAGGCGGGCGTTGTCGATGCAGACGGCGGCGCGCGCGGCCAGTTCGACCGCGAGCGCCCGGTCGCGTTCCCCGAACGGTTCGCTGCCCTTCGTACGCGAGAACTGGACCAGGCCGACCACCGTGTCGTGGGCGACCATCGGGACCGCGAGCGTGGACTGGATCAGGCCGCCCTCTTCGGCGGGGATGCTCTGCGGGCGGGCGGTGCGCAGCGCGTCCGCGCAGAGGGAGTTGAAGGCGAAGTGGTGGACCGCGCCGACGTTCACCGGCTCCGGGCCGCCGAGGAAGGGCGCGTCGGACACGGCGCTGGCGAAGGCGACGCGGCGCAGCTCGGCGCTGCCGTCGGCCAGCCCGGGCGGGGTCTCGTCACCGGCGAGGAGGCCTTGGTAGAGGTCGACGGAGGCGAGGTCGCAGAAGCCGGGGACGGCCACGTCGAGGAGTTCGCGGGCGGTGGTCTCCAGGTCGAGCGAGTTGCCGATGCGCGCTCCCGCCTCGTTCAGGAGGGCGAGATTGCGCCGGGCGGCGGCGGCCTCGCGGGCGGCGGCGCGGCGCGCGGTGATGTCGGTGCCCAGCCACGCGATGCCGATCGGCCGGCCCGAACCGCTGTGCACGCGATAGAGGTTGATCGACCAGTGACGGCGCTCGGGGGAACCCGGCACGGTGCCCGTGACCAGCATCTCGGTGACGGAGTCGCCGGTCTCCAGGACGCGGCGCAGGATCGCGGCGACGCGCTCGGCCTCGCCCGGCGACAGATAGTCCTTGACCGTGCGTCCGCGGTGGTCCTCGACCGTGCCGCCGAAGGTCAGGGCGAACCGTTCGTTGGCCCGGCGGATCCGCAGGTCCGGGTCGAGCAGCAGGAACCCGAACGGAGATTGGCCGAAAATAGCCTGCGATGCGGCAAGATCGGTCTCGATCCGACGCAGCGTGCGCACATCCACCACGATGCACACGGCGGCACGCTCGCCCTCCTCCGTCCGCGTCGGCATGACGTAGACCTCGGCGAGTCCCTCGGCGGCCCGGCCCGAGTCGTCCACGTCGGGCATCCGGAAGGGGACTACACCCGTCCACTCCCTGCCGTCGAGGATCTCGGCCATCTTCCGCTGGCCCAGCTCGCGCATGTCCTCGGCGACGAACGCCTCGATGGGGTCCATGCCCACGGCGTACTCGGCCGTGATGCCGAAGAGCTGCTCAGCGCGCAGGCTCCACTGGTCGACAAGCCCGTCGGGGCCGATCGAGAAGGAGGCGACCTTGATGTAGTCGTAGATCGAACCCGGTGGGCTGCTCTGCCAGACCACTTCGCCCGGAACCTCACCCGACACCTCGCCCGGCATGTCGCCATACCTGGGCGCGACGGCATCGCCTGTCGTCGCATCAGCCAACGCGCCGCCCGACGGATCCTCGGACTCCGTGGCCTTCGCTGGTATCTCGCTCACGCGAACCGTCCCCTCCAGCTCACCGCATCCGGCACCGGTCACCGGGGGCGGCTGCCCGCAGTATCCAGCACTACGGTGCCGCACAACACGGTGTTCACGATCACAGCACGGTCCCGATGCTTTTAGGACCGGCAGCGACAAACACTCCCAGTCTTCTAACCACGCGGCACCCCGTCGAACCCCAGACTCCCGACAGCCCTCATGACCAGGGAGCCCCGGCCACCCCACCAGCTGTCTCCGGTCAGCCCGGCAGGGCCAGCTCGAACCACACCGTCTTGCCCGTCGAGCCCGGTCTGGTACCCCAGCGGCGTGAGGAGTTCGCCACGAGCTGAAGTCCTCGGCCGCCCTCGTCCTCGGGCCGCGCGGTGCGCTCCCGGGGCGGGTCAGGCAACGGGTCGGAGACCTCCACGAGCAGGGCGTCCAACGGTTGCGCGGGGCGTACGAGGCGTACGCCGATGGGGCCGGTCGCGTGCCGCAGGGAGTTGGTCACCAGCTCGCTGACCAACAGCGCGGTCACGTCTCCCAGCGAGTCGAGGTCCCATGAGCGCAGCTGGCCCCGGACGACGGTGCGGGCGGTTCGTACGGCACCCGGATCCGCGGGAAAGGTCCACTCGGCGACGTCGCCCTCGGTGTGGATCACGCAGATCACTCCCAGGCCAGAAGCGGACCATGTCCGGTTTCGTGGGGTTAATGGGCACATACCCGATATCCCGGGCGGAGTACCGTACGCGTGGGCGCACGGTGGCACGCACGGCGTACGAGGCGCTCGTCCCGGCCGCCACATGCGCCCCCGCGAGCCCGAGCGTCCCACGTACGGGTGGCGTCCCGCATCCCACGGTGCCGGGTGCACGCAGTTGCGGTGGTCACACACGGGGCTCCGCCCCAGGCCCCGAGGGGGTGCGTTGTCGGGTGCGGGTGGGTGGGGGCTGGTCGCGCAGTTCCCCGCGCCCCTGGAAGTGGGGCTTCGCCCCTACTTCCAGCCCAGCCATTTCCAGCCCAGCCCAGGCATCTCCAGCCCGTCCGGCGTTTGAGGACGAGGCCGTTCAGGCCGATAGCGGGGGTCTGGGGGCGCAGCCCCCAGGGATGGGACGGGTAGGGGCGGCGGGGGCGAAAACACCCTGGTCCGCTTCCGGCGTCCGCTGATACCTTGACGCCGTGTTCCTCCTCTTGGCATAGGGCCCGCCCCGGCCCGCGATCGACAAGCACACCGGTGCCGTCGTCGCGGAGCACAGGCGTCCCTACTGCCCGGGCGCCCATCCCGGCGCCCTCTCCGTGAGGAACCTTCCGCATGTCTGCGTCTTCAACGCGGCCTTCGTACGCCGCGGTACTTCGCATGCCCCACGCCACCCGCACATTCATCGCCGCCCTGGTCGGCCGACTGTCGTACGGGATGGTCTCCCTCGCCGTGATGCTGGCGGTGAGCCGGGCCACCGGCTCGTACGCCGTCGCCGGTGTCGTCCTGGCGCTCTTCGGCGCCGCGAACGTGTTTCTGACGCCCCTGCGGGCGGCACTGGTCGACCGGCACGGCCCCCGCCGGGCGCTGCTGCCGATGGCCTCGCTGTACGCGGGGCTGCTGGGCGTCCTGGCGGCGGTGAGCCGGCAGCCCGGAGCGTCGCCGATCGCGCTGGGCGCGGCGGCCGTCGCCGCCGGAGCCTGCGCGCCGCCTCTCGGGGCCACCATGCGGGCCGTATGGGGTGAACTCGTCCCCGACCGGCTGCTGTTGCAGCGGGCGTACAGCCTGGACGGGGTCGCCGAGGAGGTGTTGTTCGTCTCGGGGCCGCTGCTCGTCGGGGTGGTCGTGGGGTTCGCGTCCCCGGCCGCCGCGGTCGTCGTGAGCGCGCTGCTGGCGGGCCTGGGCACACTCGCGTTCGTCACGTCCCCCGCGGTGAAGGGTGTCGCCGTTCGCGCCACCCGCGCCACCCGCGCCGGCCGCGCCGGCCTGCGGATGCGCCTCGGGCGCGGACTCGTGGCGCCGGTCGTCGTGGCCGCGGGGGTGGGCCTCTCACTGGGCGCCGTCGACCTGCTGGTGCTGGCCTTCGCCGAGCAGCGGGGGCACGGGGACGGCACAGTGGCATGGATCTTCGCCGCGCTGTCCGCCGGGAGCGCCGTGGGCGGGCTGCTGTACGGCGCGGTCGAGTGGCGCGCCGGAGCCCGGCTGCGACTGCCGGTGCCGGCGGCGGGTCTCGGTCTCGTGCTGGCCTGCGCCGGGCTCGCCCCGGGCCTGGCCACGCTGACCGGTGCCGTCGTGTGTGCCGGGTTCTTCGTCGCCCCGGCGCTGACCACCGCCTACCTGGTGGCCGACGAGGCTGCCGCGCCGGGCGCCCGCGTCCAGGCCGGTGCCTGGGTCAACACCGCGGTGAACGCGGGTATCTCAGCGGGTGCGGTGGCCGCGGGACTGCTGGTGGGCCGCCTGTCCCTGGGCATGGGGTTCGCCCTGGCCGGCGGGGCGGCGCTGCTCGCGGCCGCAGCCGTCGGCATGGGGGCCCGGCGCCCCCGCACACTGCCGCAGGAGCAGGAGCAGGAGCAGGAGCAGGAGGTGGGCGCGGCAGAACAGGGCCGCGAACGCCGGTAAGGGCACCCGGTGCCGGGTGCCCTTACCTGAGGGGCCGAAAGACCTGAGGGGCCTGAAGAGACCTGCGGGCCTGAAGAGGACGAGGAAACGTCAGTCGTTCGAGCGGTCCGCCGTGGTCTTGCCGGAGTTGAGGTCGACCCTCCAGTCGCTGCCGGTGCCGTCGGCGGCGGTGGCGTCGATCTCCCAGGCCTGGTTCGTGCCGTCCTCGTCGAGGTCGACGGAGGTCACCGTGCCCTTGGCGGCGCCGGCCTCCGCGGCCTCGGCGGCGGTGACGGAGCTGCCCTTCAGAGCGGCACGGATCTGCGCGGTCTCGGCGGCGTCGTCACCGTCGTCGTCCCGGTCGACGTGGGAGCCCAGGACCTTGCCGCCGGCGGGGTCGACCTGCACGCTGTGCCAGGCGCCGCCGTTGGTGAGGATGTCCACGTCCCACACGTGCTTCGTGCCCTCGTCGTCCAGGTCGGCGGAGACCGCCGTACCCTTCGTGTCCTTCAGCGCCGCCTTGATCGCGTCGGCGGCCGTGACCTGCGCGGCCTTGGCGTCGCGGGCGTTCTCGGCCCTGTCCTCGGCGTCCTCGCCGGTGTCCTTCGCGGCCTTGTCCTCCGCCGCGTCCGCCTTGTCCTCGGCCCTGTCGTCAGCGTCGTTGTCGTTGTCGTCGGGGTCGTTCGTGCCGTCCGCGTCGTTCACATTGGCGTCGTCGTCGCGGCCGTTGTCGTCGTTCGACACCTGCACGTTGGACTTCGCCGGCGCCTCCTCGTCACCCGAGACCGCGATGGCGGTCGCGGTGCCGCCGCCGATCAGGGCCGCGGCCGCGATGGTGGCGATGACGATGTTGCGCTTCATGGGGTTCCTCCTGAATGCGACTGGTTGCAACCAGTAACGGATGGTGTCGCCGGTTGCAGCTGGCTTGTGTGCCTATCTGCTGTCGACAGGAACCAATGTGGCCGACCGACGCTGAAGCCGACCTGAAGCTGCCTGAAGGCCTCTTCAGGTTCGGTTTGCCAAGCTGGACGCATGCGCCTGTTGATCGTGGAAGATGAGAAGCGGCTCGCGGTGTCGCTGGCCAGAGGGCTGACGGCCGAGGGCTACGCCGTGGACGTCGTCCACGACGGCGCCGAGGGCCTGCACCGGGCGAGCGAGGGGACGTACGACCTCGTGATCCTCGACATCATGCTCCCGGGCATGAACGGCTACCGCGTGTGCGGCGCCCTGCGCGCCGCGGGACACGACGTGCCGATCCTGATGCTCACCGCCAAGGACGGCGAGTACGACGAGGCCGAGGGCCTCGACACGGGCGCCGACGACTATCTGACCAAGCCGTTCTCGTACGTCGTCCTCGTCGCCCGGGTGAAGGCGCTGCTGCGCCGGCGCGGCCCGTCGGGCGGGGCCTCGCCCGTGCTGGAGGCCGGGAACCTGAAGGTCGACACCGCCGCCCGGCGGGTGTTCCTCGCGGACGACGAGGTCACCCTGACCACCAAGGAGTTCTCCGTGCTCGAGCAGCTCGTCCTGCGGGCCGGGGAGGTCGTGTCGAAGGCCGACATCCTGGAGCACGTCTGGGACTTCGCGTACGACGGCGACCCGAACATCGTCGAGGTCTACGTCAGCACCCTGCGCCGCAAGCTCGGCTCCGAGCTCATCAGGACCGTGCGCGGCGCCGGATACAGACTGGAGGCAAGGGCATGAGGCGCCGACTGGGATCGGTACGGGCCCGCGCCACGCTCGCCGCGACCCTCGTCGTCGCCGTGGCGCTGGTCGTCGCGGGCGCCGCGGTGCTGTTCGCGCTGCGGTCCAGCCTCATCGGCCAGGCGGACACCGAGGCCGACTCCGTGGCCCGTAACGCGGCCTCGGCGCTGGCGAACGGGTTCGCGTACGACGATCTCGGCCTGCCGGACGGCGACGAGAACCCCGTCGAGGTCCTGGACCGGAAGGGGAAGGCCGTCGCCGTCGGCGAGGACGTCGAGGGCATGAGCGTGAGCGCCAGGGACTCGGCCCGGCTGAACTCCGTCGACAACGACGACGCGGGCGACACGGACGAGGGGGCGGCGGACGAGGAGGACCCCCTCGGCGCCGGCGACATCGCCGACGAGACCTGGTACGGCGAGGGCACCGCGACCGTCGAGGGGGAGACGGGCGACTACCGGTTCGCCGGGGTCGACCTGGTCACGCAGGGGGGTGTCCCGCTCACGGTCTACGCGGGCGCTCCGCTCTCCGCCGAACACGACGCCGTCGACACGGCGTTGACGACCATGCTGATCGGTCTGCCCCTGCTGCTGGTGACGGTCAGCGGGGTGACGTACTTCGTCACCAGGCGGGCCCTGCGCCCCGTGGAGGGCATCCGTGCCGAGATGGCCGCCATCACGGCTTCCGAGGACCTCTCGCGGCGCGTCCCCGAGCCCGCCACCCACGACGAGGTGGCACGCCTCGCCCGTACGACCAACGAGACGCTCGCCGCCCTGGAGGCCTCGGTCGAGCGGCAGCGCGCGTTCGTCGCCGACGCCTCGCACGAGCTGCGCAGCCCGATCGCCTCGCTGCGCACCCAGCTCGAAGTGGGCGCCGCGCACCCGGAGTTGCTCGATGTCGAGGGGGCCGTCGAGGACACCGTACGACTGCAGCGGCTCGCCGCCGACCTGCTGCTGCTGGCCCGCCTGGACGCGGGGGAGCGGCCGTCGGACGCGCACTTCGACCTGGCGGCGTTCGTCCGCGAGGAGGTGGCCCAGCGGGGCGGGGACCGCATCGCCGTGTCCGTGGAAGCGAAGTCCGCGGAAGCGGGGTCCACGGGAGAAGAGTCCGTCGAAGTCGCCGGGTCCCGTGGGCAGTTGGCGCGGGTGCTGGGCAATCTGCTGGACAACGCCCAGCGGCACACGCGGTCGTCGGTCACGGTGACCGTGCGGCGCGCGGGGCAGCACGCGGTCGTCGAGGTCGCCGACGACGGCTCGGGTGTGCCCGACGGCGAGCGCGAGCGGGTCTTCGAGCGCTTCGTACGGCTCGACGAGGCCCGCACCCGCGACGACGGCGGAGCCGGTCTCGGCCTCTCCATCGCCCGCGACGTCGCCGCGCGGCACGGCGGATCGCTCACCGTCCGCGAAGCGCCGACAGGCGGAGCCCTGTTCGAGCTCCGCCTGCCGTTGGCCCAGCGCCTGACGTCTGGTGCCTAGGGCCTGTGTCGGAAGTGGCGTCGTCCGCCCGGAGGGCGGGCCGGGCGGCGCATGGTGCGTGCTCTCGGCGTGCCGGGTGGAAGTCCTCGTACTGGACGTACTTGGGCTTTCGCCCGGTGCGGCGAGTGGGGGTCCCCCCGGCCGAAGGCTGGGGGAGCGTGCCAGGCGTCGCCCGGCAGGCGCCACTTCCGACACAGGCCCTAGTCGCGCTGTTCGTATGTCACGGACGCCCCCGCTGCCCCCGCAGGTGCTCCGCGATCGGTGTCAGGGACTTGTGGAGCTCTTCCAGTGACTCCGGCGGGACGAGGTCGATGAAGTGCCGCCGCACAGACGCCACATGATGAGGCGCGACCTTCTTCATCGTCTCCATGCCGTGCTCCGTGAGCACGGCGTACAGCCCGCGGCGGTCGGACTCGCAGTTCTCGCGTCGCACCAGGTCCGCGTTCTCCATGCGGGTGATCTGGTGCGACAGGCGGCTCTTGGACTGGAGGGTGGCGGACGCGAGGTCGCTCATCCGCATCCGTACGCCCTCCGACTCGGAGAGGTTCACCAGAATCTCGTAGTCGTTCATCGTCAGGCCGAACGGCTGCAGGTCCCTTTCGAGCTGGTACGTCAACAGCCTGTTGACCTCCAGGTGGGTGCGCCAGGCGCACTGCTCCGCATCGGTCAGCCAGCGCGTGGCCGTCTCGGTCTCCATGAATGAATTCTACCTAAGAAGTTGAAAGGCGAACTAGTGAGGGTGGCGTGACGGCGCGCACACGTTCGACGTCACACTCCGCAGACTACCGCTCACAGCCCGAAGCGACGCTGGAGGTCCCCCAGCTGTCCGGGAAGACGCGGTACTCCTGCCTGCTGTCCCGGGTGGCCCTGCGCCCCGCCACCCGGTACGCCCGGCTCGTGCGGAACCGCGCCCGCCGCCTGCTCGGCCATGAGTGCCTCGGTGGACTGCAGCAGTACGGTACCGGCGCCCACGAACTCGAACTGGTGCTCCTCTCCGGAGGCCCCGCCGAGGCCCGTAAGCGCACGTAGGCCGCCGATCAGGCCTGTCATGTACCCGTGGTCGTAGTGGTGGCACGGCGAGGGGCAGTCGGCCCAGCCGACCAGGGCCTGCGGGTCGACCCGGATCGGGGGTTCCATGAACACCACCGGGCCGTTCGAGGCGGCCACGAACTTGCCCGTCCCGATCAGCGTCAGGAAGCCCGGCACGATCGACTGCTTCAGCGCGAGAGTTGGCTGAAAAGCGAGGAGGTTGCCCGAGCGAATGGTTAGGTTGCCCTCCTCCAGGTCGAACGAATTCACGTCGAAGGCCCGGTCGGCGAGGAGCATCTTGCCCGAGCCGGAGGCCACCACCCAGTCGCTCGCGTGCAACGGCGAATGGAAACTCGTCCGCACCAGCCGGTCCAGTCGCCCGTGCCCGATGCCGTTGAACTCCATCGAGCCGTAGTAGGCGATCATCTTCCCCTTCTGCAGGAACCACTCGCTCCCCCGGAGCTCCACGCAGAAGGTGTACGCGTTCACGTTGTCGTCGACCGGCAGCGTCATCGGGTCGTGGATCACGGGGCCGGCGCCCGGGTAGGTGGTCACAGTTTCTCCTCCGAGGCCTGCACGTACACCGCTCCGTTGCCGCTCAGCTCCAGCTGGAAGGCCTCGCCCGAGCCGCGCCCCACCAGGTCCCGCAGACCGAGCGCGGTGGACAGCTTGTTGCGTACGTCCCCGTGGTGGGCCACATACGCCTGCGGATCGACGTGGACCGGCCGCTGCGGGCTGATCGGCACTTCGATGACCCCACCGTGCGCCATGACGGCCACGGCTCCATGACCCTTCAGGGTCGTCGTGAAAAGCCCCTGCCCCGTCACCTGCCCGCGCACCATGCCCATGACCCCGCCCTGGGAGCCCATGAACATCGTGCCCTGCTCCAGCGTCCCGTCGAAGGCGAGCAGCCGGTCCGCCTCCACGCACAGGGTGTCCCCTGTGAGGTTGATCACCTGGACGTGGTGGCCGCCGTGCCCGAACAGCACCGTGCCGGAGCCCTCGACGGTCATCAGCGGAGCCGCCTCGCCGGCCGCCCGCCGCCCGATCATCGACATGACCCCGCCCTGGCCGCCCTGCATGTTGGGGGTGAAGGACACCTCGCCCTTGTAGGCGAGCATCGCGCCGCGCTGACTGAACAGCCGCTGCCCCGGCCCCACCGTGGCCTCGACCATCTTCGAGTTGACCTCACGAAAGGGCATGTCACACATCCCCCGCGATCGAGTTGCGCTCACTGGGCTGCACGTAGACGACGCCGTCGCCCTCGAAGCGGATCTGGAAGGCCTCACCGCCACCCTCGCCCATGAACGTGCGGAACGTCACACCGGACTGGAAGGACTGCCGCAGATTGCCCTGGTGCGCGATGTACGCCCCCGGGTCGACGGTCAGCGGATACTGCGCGCTCACCCGCAGCACCACAGCGGGCCCGTCCGACATGATCGCCGCCTGACCGTGCCCCTCGATGGTCGTCGTGAACAACCCGTTGCCCTGCGAGGCGCCCCGAACGCCCGTGAAGGCCGTCCCTGTACGCAGCCCCGAGTCCGTCGCGAGCAGATTGCTCGACTCGACGAAGAGCTTGTCGCCCTGGAGCCCCACCAGATTGATCTCGCTGGCCCTGTCGGCGAACCAGCAGGTCCCGTGCCCCTTCACCTCCATCAGGGTCATCTGCTCACCGGTGATCCGGCGCGTCACCATGCCGCGGATCCCCTCACCGCCACCGCTGAGCTTCTTGAACGCCATCTGGCCGTCGTACGCCACCATCGAGCCGTTCTTCGCCTTCACGGCGTCGCCGGTCATGTCGACGGCCAGCACTTTGCTGCCTTGGAGTCGGAACATCGCCACGATGTGACGGTAGCCGTCGGGCGGGGCCGCCGACAGATCCTCCGGGATGATCCGACCCTGACCGATCCCCGAGACCCCCCGCCCGGGCGGCCACGACAGGATGCTTCAATGGGAACGCTTGTGCTCACGTTCACAAAGCGCCCACCCCGACTCCTCTCCACCGAAGGTGAATCGTGGACCTCAAGACCGCCTCCGCCCTCCGCCGACTCCGTCTGGTCTCCGCCCCCGAGGCCGTCTCGTTCCTGCTGCTGCTCGTGTCCTCGGTGCTGAAGCGGACCACGGACTTCAACGCGGTCCCGGTGATGGGCATGGTCCACGGCCTCCTCTTCATCCTGTACGTGATCTTCTGGGCCGACGCCTGGAACCGCACCAAGTGGAACCTGAAGACCTCGGCCCTCTACTTCATCCTCTCCGTGCTGCCGACCGGCGGCTTCTTCGCCGAGCGCAAGCTCAAGCGGGAGGCCGAGGACGCGGTCATCGCGTCGCGCGCCCGCAAGGAAGGCACGGTCAGCGCATGATCGTCGCCTTCTCCGTGACGCCGCTCGGTGTCGGCGAGGACGTGGGGGAGTACGTCGCCGAGGCCGTCCGGGTCGTACGCGAGTCGGGTCTGCCGAACCGCACCGACGCGATGTTCACGTCCGTCGAAGGCGACTGGGACGAGGTCATGGACGTCGTCAAGCGTGCCGTCGCCGCGGTGGAGGAGCGGGCGCCGCGCGTCTCCCTCGTCCTCAAGGCGGACATCCGCCCCGGTGTCACGGACGGACTGACCTCCAAGGTGGACACGGTGGAACGACACCTGGCCGACTGAACCCGTCGGCGTCACTTCACACAAAACCCCGGTCTACAGGACCGGGGTTTTGTCGTCCCACAAGATTGAGCAATCGCTCAAAAACCAATAACCTGAACCTCCGCAAGATTGAGCAGTCGCTCAAAAAGCCGCTGACGTGGGGGTCCGCAGTGAGCCAGACCGGGCTGTACATCGAGACGCGCATACGCGCCGGCCTCGACGACATCTGGGCACGCACCCAGGACCCCGCCCACCACCAGCGCTGGGACCTTCGCTTCACCGAGATCGACCACCTCCCGCGCGCGGAGGACGAACCGCGGCACTTCCGGTACGCGACCCGTGTCCTGCCCTTCCTGACCGTCGCCGGCACGGGCGTCAGCGCGGGCGAGCGGGAGCGCCCCGACGGAACCCGCACCTCCGCCCTCCGTTTCGCCTCCCCGAACCCGCTCTCCCTCCTCGCCGAGGGCAGCGGCTACTGGCGGTACGTGCCGGACGGCGACGGAGTCCGCTTCCTCACCGGGTACGACTACCGCCCGCGCTGGGGCCGCTTCGGCACGGCCACCGACCGCTGCCTCCTCCGCCCCCTGATGGGCTGGGCGACGGCCTGGTCCTTCGACCGCCTCCGCCTGTGGCTGGAACGGGGAATCACACCGGAACGGGCACTGCGGAACTGGCTGACCGAGCTGACCGTACGAGCGGTCGTACTCGCCACCGCCGTCGCGGGCCTCGGGGTCGATTCCGGGGGCCTCTTCGGGCCGCTCGCACCCCTCGCGGCCTTCCTGCTGCCCCTGATCTCGCTGGTCGCGCTCTCCCTGGCCCTCTTCGCGCCGCCGTCGCCCCGCACACCGGCCGCCCGCCGCTGCCTGCGCACCGCACCGGCACGCGCGCGTGCCCCACGCCTCCTCACCTCCCTGGAGCAGCCGTCATGACCTCGATCTTCCGTACCGTGATGGGCCCCGACTTCGAACGGCTGCACCCCCAGCTCCAGCGTCGCTTCTCGGTCGGCCTGGACAGCGGAGAGGCCTGCGTCGGCCGAGGCGTGATGCGGCGCGTCTGGCACGGCCGGGGCTTCGTGAAGCCGTTCCTGGCGCTCGGCGGCACCCGCAACATCCTCGTCCCCCGCGCCGGCCGCGACATCCCCTTCACCATCGAGAACGTGCCGTACGCCGACACGTACGGCCGTGAGACGGTGACCTTCGTGCGCACCTTCGACCTGCCCGGTCGCGCCCGTCGTTTCGACGCCCAGATGGTGCTGAGCCCCAAGGGGGACCGGATCCTCGACTACCTCGGCACGCACCAGCACCTCGCGAGCGACCTGCACCTGCGCGCGGAACCCGACGGCTCCCTGCTCATCCGCTCCGGCGAACACCGGTTCCGGGAGGGGCCGGTGGACGTGCGCGTCCCCGGACTCATCGGCGGTGACGCGGAAGTCCGGGAGTCGTACGACGACGCGAGCGGCCGGTTCCGCATCCAGGTCCGGGTCGTGAACCGGTACTTCGGGCCCCTCTTCGGGTACGAGGGCTCCTTCGCGGCCACCTACCACCCCGTCCACGCCCGCGGGATCCGTCCCGGTCTGCGGCCCGTGCGCGAGGAGTCCCGCGCGTGAGCCCCGACACGGCGAAGTCCCTGGAGACGAAGGCCAAGCTGCTGGACGGGGCGCTTCGTACGCTCACCGAGCAGGGGATCGCGAAGACCTCGGCCCGTACGGTCGCGGCCGCCGCCGGGGTCAATCAGGCGCTGGTCTTCTACCACTTCGGCTCGGTCGACGAACTCCTCGCGGCGGCGTGCCGGCACGGTGCCGAGCAGCGGGTCTCGCGCTACCGGGAGCGGCTCGCGCGCATCGGTAACCTGGCCGAACTCCTCACCTTCGCCCGGGAGATGCATGAGGAGGAGCGTGCCGAGGGGCACGTCGCGACGCTCGGTCAGCTGCTCGCCGGCGCCCAGACGCATCCTCGTCTCGCGCCTGCCACCGCGGCGGGGCTCGACCTCTGGATCACCGAGGTCGAGCGGGTTCTCGTCCGGGTGCTCCCGGCCACTCCGCTCGCCGAGTTCGCCGATCCGGTCGGGCTTGCCCGTGCCGTCTCCGCGTCCTTCGTGGGGATCGAGCTGTACGAAGGTGTCGACCCTGAAGGGGCTCGGCGGGCGCTCGACGCGCTGGAGCAACTGGCCGGTCTGGTCGCTGCTCTGGAGTCCCTGGGGCCCGTCGCCCAACGCGCGGTCCGCCACCACCTCCGCCGAACCCGGCGCCCGCATTAAACGCGTTTCCTTTCCCCCACCCCACCCCTTCCCGAAACTGAGGGGCTCCGCCCCCAGACCCCCGTCGGGTTGTTCGTACACCGCGGGCCGGTGGGGGCTTGTCGCGCAGTTCCCCGCGCCCCTAAAAGACAAAAGACAACGGCCAACGGTCGTGAGGCGGGGTTGGGGTCTGCAGCGCAGGCCCCACTCACCCGCACTCGGCTCTCCGGCGTGAGGGGTCGTGTCGGGGTGTCCGATCGCCGCGGCAACGTGCCTGAGGCTGGATATCCCAGAGCGGCGATCGGATATCCCGTCGCGGCACCGACCCCACCACCCACCAACCCAGGGGCGCGGGGAACTGCGCGACCAGCCCCCAC
Source organism: Streptomyces sp. NPDC050704 (assembly GCF_040654355.1). Classification (NCBI taxonomy): domain Bacteria; kingdom Bacillati; phylum Actinomycetota; class Actinomycetes; order Kitasatosporales; family Streptomycetaceae; genus Streptomyces; species Streptomyces sp. NPDC050704. The sequence continues at coordinate 61,035 of NZ_JBFAHW010000052.1, forward strand.
CGAACCCGCACCAGAACAACCACCCAACCGCCGGAGGCAACCCACCTGGACCCCCTCAGTTCGACATGTCGTCCAAAAGCCACTTTTGTTTGGGTATCGGCACGTTCGACAATCTGGAGGGCGCTGTGCGGCCGGAGGGCTACGACTACCACACCCACAGCCGACTTGCCGGACCGCTCACGGAGCCGTCCGGCACGGCGTACCGGGTGCAGTACACCAAGCTCCTCTCACGAGAGCCGCACCGAATACGAGCCGTCCTCCTGATGACACTCGCCCCGCTGCTCACCGGTCTCCTCCTCGTCTACCTGGTGTGGCCCACCCACTGGGTGGCCAGAGAAGGCGGCGCCCGCTGGCTCGTCGGCCTCGACATCACGATGCTGATAGCCATCGGCCTGATCGAGCTGTTCATGGTCGTCAACGTGGTCTCGATCGCGCACGCGACCATGGTGGCCAGAGACCCGATCCCCGTCGTCCCCGAGGACGGCACCCGAGTCGCCTTCCTCACCACATACGTCCCGGGCAAGGAACCCCTCGCCATGGTCCGCGCCACCCTGGAGGGCGCGACCCGCGTCGCCCACACCGGCCCACGGAGCGTCGTCGACGTATGGCTCCTCGACGAGGGCGACGACGAGCAGGCCAAGGCGCTGTGCGCGGAGCTCGGCGTACGGCACTTCACCCGCCACGGCGTCCCCGAGTGGAACCGCGACAAGGGCGTCCACAAGGCCCGTACGAAACACGGCAACTACAACGCGTGGATCGCGATGCACGGCGCCGAGTACGAGTACTTCGCCTCCGTGGACACCGACCACGTCCCGCTCCCCGACTTCCTGGAACGCATGATGGGCTTCTTCCGCGACCCGGACGTCGCCTTCGTGGTCGGCCCCCAGGTGTACGGCAACTACACCACCCCCGTCACCAAGGCCGCCGAGTCCCAGCAGTTCCTCTTCCACGCCCTGATCCAGCGCGCCGGCAACCGCTACCGCGCCCCCATGTTCGTCGGCACCAACAACGTCGTACGCATCGCCGCAGTGAAGCAGATCGGCGGCCTCTACGACTCCATCACCGAGGACATGGCCACCGGCTTCGAGCTGCACCGGCACAGGAATCCGAGAACCGGTCATCACTGGCAGTCCGTCTACACCCCGGACGTGCTGGCCGTCGGCGAGGGCCCCGCCTCCTGGACCGACTTCTTCACCCAGCAGATGCGCTGGTCGCGCGGCACGTACGAGACGCTGATCAAGCAGTACTGGAAGGCACCGTTCACGATGCCGCCCGGCCGGCTCTTCTCGTACACGCTGATGCTCGTCTACTACCCGATGACGGCCGTCAACTGGCTGCTTGGCATCCTGAGCTGCTTCCTGTTCCTCTGGTTCGGGGCCTCCGGCACCCAGGTCGCCGCCTCCGTCTGGCTGATGCTCTACAGCGACGCCGCCGCCCTCCAGGTCGGCCTCTACCTCTGGAACCGGCGGCACAACGTCTCCCCGCACGAACCCGAGGGCTCGGGCGGCCTCGCCGGCATGGCGATGTCGGCCCTCTCGGCGCCGATCTACCTCAAGTCCCTGGGCGCGGCCGTGATCCGCCGCCCCTGCCGCTTCGTCGTCACTCCCAAGGGCGGCGACACCAGCCCGGACCGGCTGCTGACCTTCCGTATCCACCTCTTCTGGGCAGCGGTCCTGACGGCGTCGCTGGTCGCATCGTTCGTGCTCGACCACACCCACGCGGCCATGCGCACCTGGGCCGTCCTCGCCCTGGCCATCTCCCTTGCCCCGGTCGGGGTGTGGCTGGGCACCCGTGTCCGGGAACGCGGAGCGGTCCGGCAGCCGGTCGCCCCGGCCGCCGCCGTCCGGATCACGGAAGGCGAACCGGCCCCCGCGCTCGCGGGCAGTACGAGCGGCACGATCTCCAGCAGCACGACAGGAGGTAACTAGTCCATGGCGTACCGGCCCTCGAAGAAGTTCCCGGGGACACTCTCGAAGAAGACCAAGAAGACGTTGCTCGGCATCGGCGGCATCGCGGTGCTCGCCGGACTCAACGCCCCGGCCGTGCTCGGCTTCGCCTCGGAGAAGTACCACGCGTACAAGATCGCCCAGCCCGGCTACCAGGCGAAGTACGGCTCCTGGAAGCAGCTCGACATCCCGGAGGACTACCGCACCAACGCCATCCACGCGGCCCTGCTGCACACCGGCAAGGTGCTGATCGTCGCGGGCTCCGGCAACGAGCAGAAGAAGTTCGACGAGGGCTCCTTCGACACCGTCCTGTGGGACCCGAGGACCGACACCTTCAAGAAGATCCCCACCCCGGACGACTTCTTCTGCGCCGGTCACGCCCAACTCCCCAGCGGCAGAATGCTGGTGGCCGGCGGCACCGCCCGCTACGAGCTGCTCGACGGCGAGGTCGAGCGGGCCGGCGGCGGCATGCGGGTGAAGAACGAGAACCCGGACAAGCCGATCGTGCTCAAGAAGGGCACCCGTTTCCGCTCGCCGTCCGGAGTCGAGTACGTCAGCAGGTTCGACGTCACCGTCCCCAAGGCCAAGCGCACCCAGGAGATCACGTACAACAGGGCCGGCGTGATGCAGCCCTGGAAGACGAAGGTCGCCGCGAGCGAGGCCCGGGTCTTCGTCGAGGCCACCAGGAAGGGCCCGCCGGCGGTCACGGACAAGCAGGCCCAGTACGAGATCCTCGGCCTGAAGGGCAAGGACGCGGACAACACGTACGGCCTCTCCGAGAAGATCACCATGGAAAAGCAGGACTTCCAGGGGATCAGGGCCGCCTACGAGTTCGACCCGACGGCGGAGAAGTACCTCCCCGTCGACCCGATGGACAAGGCCCGCTGGTACCCGACGCTCGTCGGCCTGGAGGACGGGCGGGTGCTGGCGGTCTCCGGGCTCGACGACGTCGGCGTGATCGACCCCGGTGACAACGAGATCTACGACCCGAAGACCAGGAAGTGGACGCCGGGCCCCAAGCACTACTTCCCGACCTACCCCGCCCTCTTCCTCACCAAGGGCGGCAAGCTCTTCTACCCCGCCTCGAACGCCGGTTACGGGCCCGCCGAACTCGGCCGCGAACCCGGCCTGTGGGACCTGAAGAGCAACACGTTCGAGAAGGTGCCCGGTCTGACGGACCAGGACGCGACGGAGACCTCCGCCTCCCTGCTGCTGCCCCCTGCGCAGGACCAGAAGGTGATGATCCTGGGCGGCGGAGGCGTCGGCGAGTCCAAGAAGGCGACCTCGCGCACGGCCGTCATCGACCTCAAGAAGGACAACCCCGTCTTCGAGGACGGACCCGACCTGCCCCAGGGCACTCGCTATCTGAACAGCGTGATCATGCCGGACGACTCGGTGTTCACGTCCAACGGCGCCTCGGACTACCGCGGGCGCAGCGCCAGCAACATCCTCAAGGCGCAGTTCTACGACCCCCGGTCCAACTCCTTCCGCACGGCCGCCTCGCCCAAGGTCGGCCGCAACTACCACTCGGAGGCGCTGCTCCTGCCCGACGGCCGGGTCGCCACCTTCGGCTCCGACCCGCTCTTCGACGACCAGCAGAACACCAAGCTGGGCCACTTCGAGCAGCGTATGGAGATCTTCACCCCGCCCGCCCTGCACAAGAACGCCGAGAACCGCCCGGTGCTCGGCGACGGCCCGCAGGAGGTCGACGGCGAGGGCCGCGCGACCTTCGCCACCCGCCACCCGGACCGGGTGCGGAACGCCCGGCTGATGCGCCCCAGCGCGGTCACCCACACCACGGATGTCGAGCAGCGGTCCATCGCGCTCGGGATCACGAAGACGAAGGACTCGGTGACCGTGGCCGTACCGAAGGACCGGACGCTGGTGCCGCCCGGCTGGTACATGCTGTTCGTGACGGACGGGCAGGGGACGCCGTCGGAGGCGAAGTGGATTCAGGTCAGGTGACGCGACGTACCAAGTCGTGCTCTACGCCTTGGAGTTGCGGGCCAGCCCCAACGCGTAGTCCGCCCACCACTGCCCCGCCGCCGGGCCCCCGCGGCACTGCCCGTCCGACTCGCCGGGCCGCTTGATCCACAGGTACGCGTCCACGAGCGGATCGCCGGTGTCGGTGGTCGGCGGGGTGCCCAGGGCCCGGCCCGGCGGGTTGCACCAGGCCTGGGCGCGGTCGCCGCCCAGCGGGCCGTTGCCGTTGCGGCTGGTGTCCACGACGAAGTGCTTGCCGCCGAGCTCCCGCGAGAGCCGGCGGCCGTACGCCTTGGTGGTCTCGTCCGGCTGGAAGTTGGCGACGTTCAGGGCGAAACCGTCGGCGTTCGCGACACCGGCGCGCCTGAGCGGTTCGACGAGCTTCCACGGTTCCTGGATCCAGGCCGGGTTGCCCGCGTCCAGGTACACCTCGGTACGGGGCTGCTCCTTGAGCCGGACGATCGCCTCGGAGAGCAACTGCTCGCGCTCGGCGTGGTACTCGGCGGGCGTGCAGCCGTCCACGACGTGCGCGACCGCGTCGGGCTCCAGGACCACCAGGGCCCTGCTGTCCCCGATGGCCTGCGCGAACCTCCCGATCCACCGCCGGTAGGCGTCCGCGTCGTACGCCCCGCCCGCCGAGTGCTGACCGCAGTCGCGGTGCGGGATGTCGTACGCGACGAACACGGCCGTGCGCCCCTCCCGGGCCGCCGCCGCGGTCGCCGCCCTGATCGACGGCTCGGGGTTGTCGGCCGGAGGCCACAGCGCCGCGGGCCGGTCCGCGATGCGCTTCAGCAGCCGGGCGTCGCGCCCACGGCCCTGCCGCTCCCACAGCTCGGCCTGCTGGGCGGCGGGGCTCCCCGGATCGACCCAGAACGGCGAACCGGCGGCCGGGCTCACCTGCCCGGACCTCTCACGGGCGGCGGCGGTGCTGTCGACGTCGGACTCGGACGCGGACTCGGACGAACAGCCCGCCACGAGTCCGAGCACGGCGAGTGCCGCGAAAGTACGGGTACGGGTCGGCCGGGACATCCTGCCCCCTTGGGCGAAGGTGACGGTCAGTGACGATGTCCGGCCATCGTTACATAACGGACTTAACCGGCAAGGGCGCGACACCGTGAACAGCCATGCGGGGGCCGTTGGAGAGCCTCTGGGTGGCACCCGGACGGCCTGCCGGGTCGTCAGCCGCCGCCCGACGCCAACGCGATGCCCAGCGGCGTCCGCTCGTACAGCACCTGGTGCCCGTACCGGCGGGAGAGGAGTAGACCCGCGTCGCGCAGCGCCGACAGGTGCGCGGACACGGACGACGGTGCGAGGCCGAGGCGGAAGGCGAGGGCCGTCGTGGTGGCGGGTTCGTCGAGCGCGGTGAGCACGGTGGCCCGGCCGCGCCCCAGGATCCGTACGAGGGCTTCGGGCGTACGGTCGGAGGGCTCGGCCCACAGGCCGCCGATGCCCCGCGCCGGATAGACCAGCGTCGGCTGCCACGGCGGGTCGAAGCCGCTCACCACGTCCGGCCAGGAGAAGACGCTCGGCATCAACACCAGTCCCTGGCCGCCGAGTTCGCGGACGTGCTCGCCCTTCCAGTCGACCGTGAGCGTCCCCGCGTGCCAGGCGAACCGCGGGTCGAGCTCGGGCAGCAGCCCGCCGAGGCCCACCTCGGCGAGGCGGCGCGAGTGGAAGGCGACGTCGGCCTCCAGCAGGGCGCGCAGCCGTGGCCAGTCCGGTTCGACCAGGGTGTGCCAGGCCGCCTCAAGGAGGTCGGCCAGCTCCCGGACCGTACGGGCCGGATCCGCCAGGAGGGCGCGGCCGCGCGGCGATCCGGCGGCGCCGGGGGTGTCCGCGAGCGCCCGCGCCACGTCCTCGCCCGCCGCCTCCGGCTCCGCCGCGCGCACCCCCGCGATCTCCTCCTCGAAGGTGGCCGCCGGGCCGAGCGGCGGCGGGCCCAGCCAGTCCGGCGTGTGCCCCCGCTGCGGCATGAGCAGCCACAGCGGTGTGAGGTCAAGACCGGCGGACGCCGCGCCGATCCGGTGCAGCCAGCGCGGGTGATAACCGTGTCGTTCGGTCCGGTTGAGGGTGCGTACCGCCTCCTGTGTCTCCCACAGGGGCGAGATCGCGAAGCGGCAGCGGAGGAGGTCGTCCTCGCCGAAGCGCATACGGAACGGCATGGGTGGCCCGGCCTCCTGCCACGGCGAAGATTCGGCTGACACCGAAACTCTAGAGAGTGTCGCCAGCACCCGTGCAGGCTGCCGCCCATGCCGAAAGACAAGAAGGGCACAACGACGCTGCCCCAAGCCCAAGCCCAAGCCCAAGCCCAAGCCCAAGGCGAAGCCGCGGTCGAGGCCGAAGCGGCGCCGGAAACCACCGGTTACCGACCCGTCTTCGCCGTCAGGGAGTTCCGTGCTGTCTTCCTCGCGCACGCCCTGTCCCTGCTCGGCGTCGTCGTCAGTGAGATCGCGCTGACCGTGCTCGTGTACGAGCTGACGAGGTCGCCGCTGCTCAGCGCCCTCGCGTTCGCGCTGGGCTTCCTGCCCTACCTGGTCGGTGGCACCCTGCTGTCCGGGATCGCGGACCGGTTCCCCGCCCGGCGGGTGCTCGTCGTGTGCGACCTGGTGTGTGCCGGGTGCGCGGCGCTGATGGTGCTGCCGTCGACGCCGGTCGCCGCGCTGCTGGCGCTGCGCTGCGTCATCGCGGCCGTGGCGCCGGTGTTCAACGGGACCCGGATGGCCACGCTGACCGAGATCCTCGGGGACGGCGACCTGTTCGTGCTCGGGCGCTCACTGCTGCGGATCGTCTCGCAGAGCGCCGTACTCGTCGGGTTCGGGCTCGGCGGCGTCCTGCTCACCATCGTGACGCCGCGCGGGGCGCTGGCCGTCACGCTCGGCACCTTCCTCGCCTCGGCGCTGCTCCTGCGGTTCGGAACCCGGCGCAGGCCCGCGAGGGCCGGCGGCGGATCGCTCGTGCGGTACTCGCTCGCCGGCACCCGCGAGGTCCTCGGCGACCGCCGGGTCCGGGCGCTGCTGCTGCTCCTGTGGGCGCCGCCGATGTTCGTCGTCGCACCCGAGGCGCTGGCCGCCGCGTACGCCGACGAGATCGGGATCGGCGCGGCCTGGGTCGGGCTGCTGATGTGCGCGATGCCGGTCGGCACCATCGCGGGGGAGCTGTACGCCGGTGCCGCCCTGTCGCCCGCGACCCGCTCCCGCATCGTGCTGCCCCTCGCCGCCGGCGGCCTGCTGCCGCTCCTCGTCTACCCGTTCCACCCGGGCCTCGGCTGGATCCTGCTCGCACTGCTCCTCGCCGGGTCGACGGGCGCGTACACCCTCGGCCTCGACCGCTGGTTCGTGGACGCGGTGCCCGAGGAACTGCGCGGGCGGGCCATGACCGTGCACACCGCCGGACTGATGACGATCCAGGGGGTGGGCATGGCGCTCGCCGGGGTCGCCGCCGAGTTCTGGGCGGTGAGCACGGTCGTGGGCGGGGTCGGCGTGCTCGGCACCGTCTGCTGCGTACTCCTGGTACTGGAGGTGCGGCGTACCGAAGGGGCCGGGGCCGGGCGGACGAAGGGCCCGGGTATCGATACGCGAGACGGGGCTGACCACGATATGACCGGCCGGTAGGGTCTTTGCCGTGCCGAAGCCGCTCAGTCTTGCCTTCGATCCGATCGCCCGCGCCGACGAACTCTGGAAGCGGCGCTGGGGGTCCATGCCGTCCATGGCCGCCATCACCTCGATCATGCGCGCCCACCAGATCCTCCTCGCCGAGGTCGACGCGGTCGTCAAGCCGTACGGGCTGACCTTCGCGCGCTATGAGGCTCTGGTGCTGCTCACCTTCTCCAAGTCCGGCGAGCTGCCGATGTCGAAGATCGGCGAGCGGCTCATGGTGCACCCGACGTCCGTGACGAACACCGTGGACCGGCTCGTACGGTCCGGGCTCGTCGACAAACGCCCCAACCCCAACGACGGACGCGGCACCCTCGCCTCCATCACCGACAAGGGCCGCGAGGTCTGCGACGCCGCCACCCGCGACCTGATGGCGATGGACTTCGGGCTCGGGGTGTACGGCGCGGAGGAGTGCCTGGAGATCTTCGCGATGCTCCGGCCGCTGAGAGTGGCGGCGCACGACTTCGACGAGGAGTAGAGCCGCCCGGGCGCCCCCGGGGGCGCCCGAAGATCGCCCCAAACCGGCGGTTACGCTCGTAGCCATGAAAAAGAGCGTGCTGACCCGCTACCGCGTCATGGCCTACGTCACCGGTGTACTGCTGGTCCTGCTGGTCCTCGGGATGATCGGCAAGTACGTGCTCGACCTGGACGGCGCCGCGGACTTCACGCGTGTCGTCAGTGTCGCGCACGGATGGCTGTACGTCGTCTACCTGGTCTTCGCCTTCGATATGGGCTCCAAGGCCAAGTGGCCGATCCCCAAGCTGCTGTGGGTGCTGCTCGCGGGCACCGTCCCCACCGCCGCCTTCTTCGTGGAGCGCAGGGTCAGCCGCGAGCTGGAGCCCAAGCTCGCGGACGACACGGCCGCGGTGGCCAAGGCCTGACGGCTCAAGCCGTACATCTCTGGCGCCACTTTTTTGGTACCACTACCGCCACAGGCGTGGTCTGTGGCGGACTGCCATCGACATTTACTAGGACGTCCTAGTAAATTCGAAGGTATGGACGCTGACGCCATCGACGAGGGCCGCCAACGCTGGCAGGCCCGCTACGACGCCTCACGCAAGCGTGAGGCCGACTTCACCACGCTCTCGGGTGATCCCGTGGAGCCGGTGTACGGACCGCGGCCCGGAGACACGTACGACGGGTTCGAGCGGATCGGCTGGCCCGGGGAGTACCCGTACACACGGGGGCTCTACGCGACCGGCTACCGAGGGCGGACGTGGACCATCCGGCAGTTCGCCGGATTCGGGAACGCCGAGCAGACCAACGAGCGCTACAAGTCGATCCTCGGCAACGGCGGGGGCGGGCTCTCCGTGGCCTTCGACATGCCCACGCTGATGGGGCGCGACTCCGACGATCCGCGCGCGCTCGGCGAGGTCGGGCACTGCGGGGTCGCCATCGACTCCGCGGCCGACATGGAGGTCCTGTTCAAGGACATCCCGCTGGGCGACGTGACGACGTCCATGACGATCTCGGGGCCCGCGGTCCCGGTGTTCTGCATGTACATCGTCGCGGCCGAGCGGCAGGGCATCGACCCGGGCGTGCTGAACGGCACGCTCCAGACCGACATCTTCAAGGAGTACATCGCGCAGAAGGAGTGGCTCTTCCAGCCCGAGCCGCACCTTCGCCTCATCGGCGACCTGATGGAGCACTGCGCGACGAAGATCCCCGCGTACAAGCCGCTGTCCGTCTCCGGCTACCACATCCGCGAGGCCGGTTCGACGGCCGCGCAGGAGCTGGCGTACACCCTCGCCGACGGGTTCGGGTACGTGGAGCTGGGGCTTTCGCGCGGCATGGACGTGGACGTGTTCGCGCCGGGCTTGAGTTTCTTCTTCGACGCGCACGTCGACTTCTTCGAGGAGATCGCCAAGTTCCGGGCGGCGCGCAGGATCTGGGCGCGCTGGATGCGGGACGTGTACGGGGCGAAGACCGAGAAGGCGCAGTGGCTGCGCTTCCACACGCAGACGGCGGGTGTCTCGCTGACGGCCCAGCAGCCGTACAACAACGTCGTCCGTACGGCCGTGGAGGCGCTGGCCGCGGTCCTCGGCGGGACCAACTCCCTGCACACCAACGCCCTCGACGAGACCCTCGCGCTCCCCTCCGAGCAGGCCGCGGAGATCGCCCTGCGGACTCAGCAGGTACTCATGGAGGAGACGGGCATCGCCAACGTGGCCGACCCGCTGGGGGGTTCCTGGTACGTCGAGCAGCTGACGGACCGGATCGAGGCGGACGCGGAACGGATCTTCGAGCAGATCAGGGAGCGGGGGCTGCGGGCGCATCCGGACGGACAGCACCCCATCGGGCCGATCACCTCCGGCATCCTGCGCGGCATCGAGGACGGCTGGTTCACCGGCGAGATCGCCGAGTCCGCCTTCCAGTACCAGCGGTCCGTGGAGAAGGGGGACAAGCGGGTGGTGGGCGTGAACGTCCACCACGGCTCTGTCACCGGGGACCTGGAGATCCTGCGGGTCAGTCATGAGGTGGAGCGGGATCAGGTGCGTGAGCTGGGTTCGCGCCGGGTGGGGCGTGACGATGTGCGGGTGCGGGCCTCGTTGGACGCCATGCTCGCTGCCGCGCGGGACGGCTCGAACATGATCGAGCCGATGCTGGCGGCGGTGCGGGCCGAGGCCACGCTGGGGGAGATCTGCGATGTGCTGCGGGACGAGTGGGGGGTGTATACGGAGCCGGCGGGGTTCTGAGGCGCCTCGTCCTCAAACGCCGGACGGGCTGAAAATCAGCCCCTCCGGCGTTTGAGGAGCGGGGTCTGGGGCGGAGCCCCAGAGGATGGGACGGGTAGGGGCGGCGGGGGCGAG
>NZ_JBFAHW010000053.1:0-71069 GCF_040654355.1 Streptomyces sp. NPDC050704
GATCAGCGTGTGTACCCGGGAGGCGGTCCACACCTGGTCCTCACTCCAGCCGTGCGCGGCCGGCCCCTCCTCCAGCCACATCGCGAGCTTGGCCTCCACGTGCGCGCGAGTGACGTCGACCGGATCCTCAGCCGCCGCGTCGGCATCCGGATCCGGCGAGTACTCCCCCAGGTAGCGGCCCAACTGCGCGGCCGCCAGCAGATAGTTGTACCGGGTGGTCTCCGGATAGTTCCCCGACCGCAGCGAGCGGTCCCAGTCCCGCAGGAATCCCGACCAGGTCGTCGACAGCCCCGCAGTGATCTTGTCCAGGTCCAGCAGCGGCATCCTCGCAAACGTCCGAGGAAAGGCGCCGATGAGCGGCGTGCTCAACCCCGAAGACCGGAAACGACCCACACGAAAAGGGCCCCCGCAGGTGTTCACCTGCGAAGACCCTTCACACTGTCGGGACGACAGGATTTGAACCTGCGACCCCTTGACCCCCAGGAGTGAGGGTGACAGGCATTTTCTGGACATAGCAGAATTAGTCAGGATGCCTTTTGTTCGTCCGAAGCTCTGCCGTGTGCCATCGCGCGTACCGTGTGGTCCCCAACTGGTCCCCGGAGGAATGCGCGCGACTGCTGGCCGCTCGGGCCCCGCGCCTGGAGAAGGCCCTGAAGAAGATCGCCAGGAAGGGTGGCGGCGGGGTGGTGCTGCTGGACGGCACGCTGATCCGCACCGGCAGCGCCCCGCACGGACAACCAGAACAACTACTCCGGCAGGCACAAATGCCATGGCCTGCTCGTGATCACGCTCACCGACGAACAGGGCTGGCTGGTATGGGTCTCGGCGGTCGGACCGGCGCGAGCCTCGGAGATCGCCGCCTGCCGTCACGACAAGCTCACGCAGAAGTTGCGGACGGCCGGGCTCGGCGCGATCACCGACCTGGGGTTCGTCGGGCTTGACGACAGTGATCCCGACGCCGACCCGACGGTGATCACCGGCTACAAGGCCGCCCGGAACCGGTTTCTGACGCGAGAGCAGAAGCTGTTCAACAAGACATTGGCGATCGACCGGGCACCGGTCAAGCACAGCTCCGCCCACCTGAAGAACTGGCGCGTCCTCGGCAAGGTACGCACCCACCCGACGTGGACGACCACCCTGATGTAGTGAATAGCCCGGACCTTGTCCTAGAAGCCTTCGAAGGCCGCCAGTCTGCAGACAAGGTTCCTCAACGCGATGGCTTCATGGTGCGGCCGATGGCCAGCGGGATGCCGATGGCCTGCTGGTTGGACAGTTTCCGCTGGGCCACCACGGTCGACTACGCAGTTATCAATCCGAGTTGACCCACGAGGTCCCCGGGGACGACGGAGGGGTTCGGTGCAGGGTATGCAGTCACACAGGTGATCTGCATCGCATACTATCTGTGACACCACACCGTTCACCGGTCCACCAGGAACGGCATCCCGCAACCTCCACCATCCCCGTCCATGCGATGCGCAGACGTACGGCGGCAGGGGCGAACGAATCCCATCCGACTGATCCCAGGATCCATGACCACTGTGTACGGCCTCGGCCATCGCATGCCCCTCGTCAACTACTTGACGTCCCAGCAGGCTGTGTACTATCGGCTCGCCCTGGACATTCTCCTGGAGGAGGAGTCACGGCTCGGCATGCATCTTCCGGCAGACGGCATCGGCCAGGAGGTGGCCAAGCGGCTGAGCGGCGCACCCGAGTTACTGGCCGAAATGCCGCCGATCGACGGCCTTCTGGACTCGCTGAACACCTGGGGCAACGTCAACCGCATCTACAACCTGCGGCGCAGCGGCACCGTTCAGGAGTTCATACGCAAGGACTTCCTGTATCAGCTGACCCCCGCGGGCGCGCAGGTCCACCGGACTCTGACGTTGATCGACCAAGAGCTGGGGGCCACCGGTGCCCTCCAGGCCTCGATGCTGCCGGAAGTCCTTGACGCACTGACCGAGCTGGTGAAGGCAGTGGAGAAGTCCCCTCCGGACCTGGCCCGTGCCAGTCGTAACTTCCAACGCCTGGCCAATGGATTCACGCAGCTGACGGAGAACGCGAAGCTCTTCGTGCAGGGCCTCAACCGTACCCTCGCCGTGGACGACCAACTGGACGTGGATGCGTTCCTCGCCTACAAGGAAGTCGTCGTCGGGTACCTGCAGACCTTCATCCTGGCCTTGAGCCGGAACGGGCCGCTCATCTCCGGGCTGATCGAACAGGCCGAGGAAGCCGACATCACAGTGCGTCTCGGCGACATCGCGACCCAGGAGTGGGCCCCGCAGATGGGCGTCGCGAAGGAGGACGTCATCGCGCGGGACACCGACCGGGCTGTCGGTCAGTGGGCGGGCGTACGCAGCTGGTTCTTCGAGGGACCCGACCGTCTGCCGATCGCGCAGACCCTCCAGGACCGCGCGTCCGACGCCGTCAACCACATTCTGCTCACTATCCGGCAGATCCACGAGCAGCGCTTCCGCAGAGTCGACCGAGCGGCCGACCTGGTGGCCCTGGCCACGTGGTTCGACGCGATGAGCGACAGCCCCCAGCAGAAAGTGTCGGCGCTCTGGCACACCGCGTTCGGGATGTACTCCGCCCGTCACCTGGGCACGCCACGACCGCCGGACGACGACGAGGACGTCCTGCCTCGGGCCAGCTGGTGGGAGAGCTCACCCGCCCCGGTCTCCGCGGTGTTCCGGGCGTCCGGCCCCCGGACACGGCCCGGGCCGCCACCTCGGGTGCGCAGTCCGCGCCGCGCTAAGAGCATGCTCGCTGCCCAACTCGACAAGCAGCAGCACGAAGAGACCTCCGCGGAGGAATCCCTGGCTGCCCGCGGCCGTGTCCGGCTCTCGTTACTGGGGCAGTTGAGCGACGCGGAGGCACACGTCCTGCTGCGCTGTCTGGACTGCGTGCTCTCCGTGCCGGAAGACGGTGCCGGCGTACGCAGGGCCCGGACCAGCGACGGACGGCTCGCGATCACGCTCGCCCCGGCGGATCCACCGTCCGCACAAGCAGCGTCCGTCGCGATGCGTGGCGGGCGGTTGCGGATCGCGGACATGGAACTGACGATCAGCCTTTCCTCGGGGAGATCAGCGTGACCAGCCGGAGCCGCGAAGCCGCGTTCGAACGCAGCCAGATCATCCGAGCACTTCTACTTCGTCCACTGCTCCACCGGCGGGGACGTCACATTCGCACGCTGGATCTGGCGCGCCGGCACCAGGCCGAGCTGAGACGCTGGTTCGACCATCATCTGGGCTGGCAGTTGCATGTGGAGCGTGACCACCTCCGCCTGTTCAAGATCCCCGAAGCGCCCGACCGGCAGGGCATCGAGGCGCCAACGGCCCGGCAGTCCGCCCTGTACTGCCTGCTTCTGGCGGTCCTGGAGGACTGTGGACAGCAGACCGTGATCAGCGAACTCGCCGAAAAACTCACGGCCGTGACCGCCACCCACACCGCGCTGCGCCGCTTCGACGCCACCGCGCATCGTGAACGCTTCGACTTGGTCGCCATGGTGCGGCTGCTGTGCCGTCACGGGATCCTGGCCCCCACCGGTGACGCCGGGACCGCTCACGAACACGAGAAGCAGTACGTCGCGGGCAGCGGCGACGCGCTGTACGACGTCGACCACCGTACGGCGGCTCTGATGCTGGCCGCACCTGTTGCCCCGGCTCAAGCCACGGGACCGGACGAACTGTTCGACGCCCTTGGGGCGGAACAGGGCAGGACAGCCAACGAGTTGACCCGCCAGGCCCTGATGCGCCGGCTCGTCGACGAGCCTGTCGTTCATCTCTACGACCTTCCCGGCGACCAGCGCGACTACTTCCTCGCTCACACCGACGAGGTGCTGACCGCCGTACGCCTCGGCCTCGATACCCGTGTCGAGGTACGCGCCGAGGGCGCGGCCGTCATCGACGAGGAACTCACCGACCTGGAATTCCCCAAGGCAAGCGCACCTTCGTTCGCTGCCCTGGTGCTGGCCGACAGGCTCTGTGGCGAGGTGGAGAGCAGGTCACCACGCCGGACGTTCGTCTCGCATCCACGGCTCTTCGAACTCACCGCCGACGTAGCCGCAGATCTGCTGCAGCTGATCACGACCATCAACGGCCACCCGATCGACGCGATCCGCGTCAAGGAAGCGGCCCTGCCCGTTCTCGTCCAACTCGGCCTGGCCGAACACGTCTCCGGCGGAATCCGCGTCCGCCCCGCCATCGCCCGCTATCGCGCCATGCCCGGCCTCGGCACGCGCAAGGGAGCCGAGAACCTGATGCTCTTCGGCGCGCACGACCTTCCCAGCCCATCTGCCCGCTCCAGCGAAGACGGCAGCGATGACACCCTCTGAACCTCCTGTGACCGACCCCGCTCTACAGCAACTCCTAGGCGGCGGTCTGCCGATACCCGAGCGCCTGCGCTTCCAGCCCCTGCGCATGGGGCTCATGGGTATCTGGGAGTACGACGAGCAGGTGTTCTTCTTCTACGGCGGGAAACTGATCCTGCGTGGCCACAACGGCAGCGGCAAGACCAAGGCCCTGGAAGTCACCAGTCCGCTCCTGCTCGACGGCATCCTGAACGCCCGGCGTATGGACCCGTTCGGCAACGCGGCACGCACCATGCGCGACAACATCCTGTACCGCGGGCAAACGCAGCGGATCAGCTATGTGTGGACGGAGTACGGCCGCGTCACCGAGTCCGGCGAGTTCGAGTACCTGACCGTCGGGATCGGCATGCACGCGCTGGCATCGGGCAAACAGGCGCTGCGCGACAAGTGGTTCTTCACCACTCCCCTCCGTGTGGGGGCCGACTTCTCCCTCTACGACGATGACCGCCGGCCTCGCAACCGCGCCCAGCTGGAAGACGTCCTGGGCAAGGAGGACGTGTATGAGCGGGCCAAGCACTACCGTGAGGCGCTCGCCGCACGGCTCTTCGGATTCTCCGCGGCACGGCTCCTCTCGCTCATCGATCTCCTGCTGACGCTGCGCCGGCCCAAGCTGAGCGAGGACCTGACGGTGGCCAGACTGAGCCGGCTGCTCAGAGACGGCCTCCCTCCCGTCAGCGGTCTGCTGCTGGAGGACCTGGCCGGAAAATTCGACGAACTGGCTCGCGAGCGTGAAGAACTCCAAACCCTGGTCCGCAACAAGGGCCATGTGGACACCTTCCTGTCCTTCTACAGCCGACTGGCCCGGCGGATCGTGCGTAACGAGGCCGAGGGTCTGGTTGCCGCAGGAGCGCGGCGCAGTTCCGCGCACCGGGCCCAGCGTGAGAAGGCCGACGAACTCGCCCTGATGCGAGACCGAATGCGTCGGCACGAGGAAGAGCGCCAGCGTATCCAATCCCACAGCACCACCTTGCAGACCCGTGTCAACGAGCTGAACACCAGCCCGGAGATGAAAGAGCGCGGGTTGATCATCGCGCTGCAGAACCAACAGATGGCCGCCGAGAAACTGCTGCGTGAGGCCAACGCGCGGCATGAGGAAGCGGTGGGGAGCCACAACAAGGCCGCCGGTGAAGACCAGGAGGAGCAGGACGAGTTGGAGACGGCTCTCCAGCACATGATCGCTGCGGAGCAGTGGGCCGACCAGTGCGTGGCCGCCACCGCCCTGGAAGTCGTCCACCGCGATCAGCGGGAAGGCATCCGTCGCACCCCCGAGACGGCTCGGAACTCCCTCATGACCCATGTAGACGCACGGACCAAGATTCTCTCCAACGCCGCCGAGTTCGCCAAGGGCGTCGTGGAGGCACATCGACTCCACGACTCGGCGGCAGAGCTGGCCTCCCGCCTCGGCGAACGCCTCGGTGCTACCAAGCAGACCTGCGACGGGCACGAGGAGAACCTGGCGCAACGCGTCCGTGAGCTGCGCGCCTTCCTCGTCGAGTGGTCTGAACAGTGCCGACAACTCCAGCTGACAGACCAGCAGTTGAGTGGTCTCCTCGCGGCCGTGCCTGTCCTGGGCAAGGACGCCGCCGTAACCCTGGCCGAGTTGGTCGCGGCGGAGGCCCGGCACGTCGAGATGGAACTGACCGCCGTGCTCGCCGAGCAGGAGGCGTCCCGCAAGAGCCTCCAGGTCCAGCACAGGGAGATCACCGAGAAACGCGACCGTGTCGCCGCCGAAGAAGACCCCGTGCCGCCGGCTCCCTCCACCCCGCGCCGGACACGGACGACCGAGCTCGGCGACGGCGCGCCCCTGTGGAAGCTGCTGGAGTTCGCGCCGACGGTGACGGGGCAGGAGGCGGCGCGGCTCGAAGCCGCACTGCTCGGCGCGGGCCTGCTCGACGCTTGGGTCACCAGCGACGGCCGGGCCCTCTCCCCCGACACGCTGGAGACCGTGCTCATCGCGGTCGACGAGCTGGAGGCACCCGCACGCTCCGTCGCCGAAGCGATCCACCCCGTCGATCATCCGATCGTCCCGGCGGCCGTGACCCGGCGGATTCTCGGTTCGATCGCTCTGGGCGAAGAGGACCCCACGCACCCCCATTCCACGCGTGTCGGGATGGACGGGAGTTGGCGCATCGGCGCCGTCCACGGTCGTACGACGGGTACCGACGCCTCCTACATCGGCGCGACGGCGCGGGCCGCAGAACGCAGGCGGCGCCTTGAAACCCTTGACCTGCAACTGCACACGCTGGGCGCGAGCATCACCGAGTACGACGCGCAGATCGCCGGCACCCGCGGGCGACTGGACCAGCTCGACGCGGAACGTACCGAGACCCGGGACAAGGACCGTGCCGTACGGGAGACGCGGCACGCCCTCGACGGGACACGCGCACTGCTCGGCGAGCTCGAACTGGAGATACAGCAGGCCCAGACGAACACACACACGTTGTGGGAACAGTGGCAGGCCGCCGAGCGCCGACTCGACGATTACGCCCGCCCCCGCGGCGTACGCCCCGACCACGCCTCCATCCAGCAGGAGCAGCAGTCACTGGCCCGTTACGCGACCAGCGTCACCGGGCTCTTCCACGCGGCGAAGGAACACCTCGCGCGGGACATGAGCGCCCGCCGCTCCCGACAGCGTCTCACCGAGCTCTCCGACCGGCTCCATAAACGCCTGCACGAACTCGGGGCGGCCCACAGCGATCTCGAAGACAGAAAGGAGCAGCTCAGGGTCCGCACGGAACTGGCCGGTGCCGATGTGGACAAGGTCCTCGCCGATATCGCCACGGCTTCCAAGGAACTCGCCGCGGCGAAGGAAGCGCTGGAGGACAACCACGCCAAGGCCAGGCAGTTGTCCGAACAGGCCGGCACCCTGGTCGGCACCGTGGACGCCGCCGTGAAGGAGTGCGCGGAAATCGATGAGCAGTACCAGGAGGTACAGAAGAACTATGGCCGCCTGGGCCGGTGCGGATACCTCGAACTGGCGCGCGTGAACGCCGTCGGTGACGAAGACACCGCCGAGGTCGAGGCGCAGGCCCGGGCCGCGGTGTCCCGACTGGCCGACGAGCCGTGGAACGAGGCCGCTCTCAACGAAGCGCGCACCGACGCCGACGCCCAGTTCAGGCTCCTGCAGTCCGACCTCGACGGGCCTGACTGGCGGCCTCGCGCCAGATACGAAGGCACGCTGTTCCTGGTCTCCCTCCTGCACAACGGCCAGAGCCGCAGCGTCCCCGAGGTGCAGGACATCATGGCCAACGAGGTCCACACCCGGCGCGGCTACTTGAGCGACGAGGAGCACGGACTGTTCACCGAGGTCCTGCTGGGCCGCCTCGGCGATCACCTCCAGCGTCGACGCACCCGAGCGAAGAATCTCATCGAGCACATGAACACGCTGCTTCAACAAGTGCCCACGTCCTCCGGACACCTCATGAAGCTGATCTGGGAACCCGACCCCGGCCAGGACCAGGACGTGCTGGACGCCCTGGACTCCCTGGACGGGCAGTCGAGCGAGCACCTGTCCGAGGCCGCACGCGAGCGGCTCATCCGCTTTCTCGTCGAGCGTGTGCAGGCCGCCCGGGACAGTGACAGCGGTGCGGACTGGCGGACGCACCTGCGCGAGGCCCTCGACTACCGGGCCTGGAGCCGCATCCGTATTCGCCACAAGGCCGGCCCCGACCAGAAATGGACCAACCTAACCGACGTGAAGCAGCAGAGGGGATCCGGCGGAGAACAGGCCGTTGCACTCCAACTGCCCCTGTTTGTCGCCGCGGCTGCTCACTACAAGGGCGCCGCCGCGACCGCACCTCGCCCCATCTACCTCGACGAGGCATTCGCCGGCATCGACGCCAAAATGCGGGGACGGTGCATGGGACTGCTCACGAAGCTCGACCTGGACGTGGTCCTCGCCAGCCACGACGAATGGGGTTTCCACCAGGAGGTCCCCAAGGTGGCCACCTACCAGCTGTTCCGGCACTCGGGCCTGCCCGGCGTACTGACCACACCGATCCTGTGGGACGGCGCCGAGCGACACGTTCTGCCCGACCCCGCCCTGAACCAGGACACCGCTTTCGACATGGGCATCGACTGGGACGACGAGGAAGACATCCTCGACGACGAGTTCGCCGAGGAAGAGGACGAGGAGACCGAAACCGGAGACGGCGACTACAACCTCGAGGACAAGGATGCCGACGATGACAAGGAAGGGTGAACTCCCCCCGGGACTGGCCCGCTGGGCCGCCACCCCGGGCGGTGAGACGTTCTGCACTGCGCTACGCCGCCGCATCGCCAACGGGGGCGGACTCGACCGCAGGATGAAACTGCCTCTGACGGCACAGGAACGAGCCGATCTGGTGGACCTGTTCGGCACGAAGAGCATCAACGGCCCCCACCTACACCTCGACCGGATGAACCAGGCCCTCCTGGACGGCGCGTACGCACTCCCGCTGCGCCAGTTGCTGATCGGCGTGGACGGTCCCCTGCTGACCAACCGAGGTCAGGCCCGGTACCGAAGAATCGTCAAGAAGCACGGGGTCCACCACGCGCGGACCACCCTGGCCGCGCGAATCACCGGGGTGCCCGAGCTGGAGAAGGAACTCTCGCTGCTCACGGCCCTGGAGGACCCAGCCTCCTGGCTCCCGCCCGAGGACTCCACGGCCGCGACGCGAACCTGGGCGACCTACAACGCCGCTCTCAGCGCTGCTGCCGAATGGTTTCAAGGGCAGTCCCGCGGCTGGAAGTTCGCCGAACGCGAGCTTGCCGTACGCGCGCTGGGCGGCAGCAAGAGGTGGACGAAACCAGCGAAGAACGCCTTCAGCAGGGTGATCGGCCAGCCCTTCGACCAAGCGGTGTACACCGCCGACACCGGCATCCGGATGCTCGGTCCTGCCAGCTGGCGGCTCGAAAGTCTCGTCGCGGACGCGGCGGCAGCGCGGCCGTTCGTGGACGTCCCGGGCAAGGCCGCCGCGACGTCGGGCACCCTCGACGTGCCTGCCGACGGAGTGCTGCTGATCGAGAACCAGGAGACGTTCCAGGCACTGAGCCGCACCAGCGTTTCGGAACAATGGCTCTGCATCTGGATGGAGGGCTACGCCTCAGAGGCTCTCGTCATGTTCCTCACCTGTCTCCCCGACATCCCACTGGCCGCGTGGGGCGACCTCGATCCGCCCGGCATCGACATCATCGTGAAACTCAGCGCCAAGAGCGGCCGATCCATCACCCCGGTCGGCATGACCCCCGAACTGTATGCGGCCGGATACCTGTTGGAGGAGGACGAGGAGACTCTCGCTGGCTGGCACAAGCAAGCGGAAGCTCTGGCCGTCACGGCACCGGAGGCGTTTCGCCCGTTGGCCCGGGCCATCGCCGGTAACAACGGCCGTCGCTGTGAACAGGAGGGCCTGCATGAACTCGTCCTGCCGCACCTGCCCAACCATCTCAAGAACGTGCTCGCTTGACTCGGCGGGCCCGGACGGACGAGTCGGACCGGGGCAGCGGTCCGAACCGGCCGAGGACGGCCCGATGTGCGGCAGCGTGGGGGCGCAGTCACAAGCCCAAGCGAAGGGAAGGATCATCAGGGAGACCAGTATCCGACTTGGCGCGGTCGGGTGCGCCTCAGCGGTCCTCGACGATGAAGCAGGCCCGTTCGTAGAGTTCGTCGAACGTGATGACTTCGACGTCCTGGATGGATCGCCGGTACTGCTCGAAGGAGCTGATCTTCTCCGAGTTCGCCGCACCGCCGTCGGTGAACTCGCTAAGGTTTCCGATCACCAATACCTGTCGGGGGCGGACGGTGGAGATCTCGATGCCGGTCGGGGCGCCGTCGTCCCGAAAGTGCCTGTGTAGTTCACCGCTGACCAGTCGTAGGGCCTTGTGGGCGGTCTTCTGTACCTGCGCCACGGCACCGACGATGTCCTTGGAGACCTGGTAGACGTCCGGGAGGCGGTACGGAGCGCTGGCCAGCAGTCGCGTCTTGTGGGTCTTGATCTCGCAGAACAGCAGGCTGCTGATGAAGCCCTTGGAGCGCATGACGGCGTCGCTGCGCTTTCCCGCCCCCGTGAAGATGTTCGCACCAGCCGTGATGCGCTCCAGCTTGCCGTCGTCGAGGGGGCCACAGGCGACGAGGTTGAGGCCGTACCCGAAGATCCACGGATTCTCCTCGAAGAAGCCCTGCCAGACCGCCTCCGGCCCTGCCTCCCCGCGCTCCCGCTCGAAATACTCCGGGTCGTTCAACAGCTGTCTGAACCGTTGGAGTTGCGCCTTGCGGTTGCTGATCAGTCGGATGTCCTCTTCCGTGAGGGCGCCGCCGACGGCGGTCCTGACGGCTTCGAGGAGCGTCGTGCGGTCCTGGTCGGCCAGGAGCCGAGCCAGTTCGGCTTCGTCGCCGACGACCAGCCGCAGGCTGCTTCCGGGAATGGACAACCCGACGCAGTTCTGGAGGAAGCTGATGACCTCCCAGAAGTTCTCGTGGACATCGCTGGTGTCAACGAGCGCCTTGACGATCTGAGGAGCCTCGGTGCCGGGAATCGCCACCATGGCGGCCGTCCTCTCAGCCCTGGTCTTGTCCTTCTTCCACAGTTTGATCCTGGGCGAAAAGACGCCGTCCTTGTTGATGAGGGTGACGTGACACAACGTGGCCACCTGCGGCCGGTCGTCAAGAAGGAACTCGGTGATCAGACAACCTCGTCGAGTGTCGTAGAAGTAGGGAAATCCGTGTCCGCGGATCTCAAGATCCGCAAAGTCCTGCCGTGTGACGTCGAACTCCGGGGTCACCAGACCAATGCGGAAACGCCGAGCAATGGGCGGACCGGCCTCGGCCGTCTGGTTCCTCCAGTCCGGTGGGACGGCCGGAAGGGGCTCCAGGTCGCCTTCGACCACGAGGGACTGAACATCCTGGCGCTGGAGCCTTTTGAGCAGGGGCTCCAGCCGCTGCCAGATCGCGTCGGTGACCGTTTTTGTGAATGCGTCCAGCAACACGCGATCCACGGTGAGAACCGCCGCGTATGTATCGTCCGTCCAGCGGTCACCGGGCATGGGGTGGTAGATGCCGCCGTCCCGGCGCAGCGTCAGGACGGTCGCGCGGATCAGGTCACGAGCCACCTGCTCGCCATCGCGATCCAAGAGGCTGTAGGTCTGCCCGAGAACGAAGTCGAGTTTGCCGGTGTCGTCGTCGGCGAGCGGCAAGGAGACCATCGGGCCCGTGGCCTGTATGGCGAACGGTGCGTAAATCGGCCGGCCCGACAGGCACTCGAAGGTACGGAAGGTCCAGCCGTCCGGCCCGAGAAGGCGGTTCAGCTCCTCGACTCGTCGGGATGACTGGTCGGCGTCGGGCTGTACCTCTGGATGAACGAGTCGTGCCAGGAAGGCCAGCAGTACCTCATCGGGGCCATCGAGAAGTTGGAAGCGCGAGTCCTCGAAGACCCAGTCGTCCGGCAAGTCCAACGGATTGTTGACCCGGTGCTGGACTATGTCGCCACGCGCCGTCGTGAACCGGGAGTCCGTCGACACCAGCCTGTCCAAGTCGTACAGGCCCTCCAGGAAGTCGATCTCGTCGAGCCGCCCCCACCAAGGGCCGCCCTCGCCACGCAGGTAGTCGAAGATGTCGCGTCGCGTCACCGCCGTGATCCTCGGCGTGCTCCGCGGTCCCAGTAAGGCTTCAGCGTGAGTCATGCCTCCAGGATGGACGTACGTCGGCTCGCAAGGAGGACCATTGGGGACACTTGGATCTCTCGATTTGAACGGCTGGCGGCGTCATCCAGGTCTCCAACATGGCGAGGTCTGTCGCTGACGCTCGCCCAAACCAGCGTGCTGCACATCGCGTCGATCCGACTGACCTGTGCTCCAGCCGCCATCCGCCAACCAACGCGAGGGCACTTTTTCACTGAAGAGCCACTCGTTCACCCGTGACTACAGACGACTTGGCCAGCACCCCAACACGCCTGACACCCCATCAGAACGAGTGTCAAATGAGCGTCGCAAGCATCATTTCAGCGTCAAGATATCGCCCGCACCTCCCACACCACACAACGCGCACAGGAAAAACACCAGGTCAGGCACCCTTGGCGGCTGATTCGAAGATGGCCATGCACTCCATGTGACGCGTCATCGGAAACACTTAGACGACTCCACGAACCGCCCACTCCACGCCCCATCGTCCGCTCCGTGGCGCACCTTGACCGGGTCAAAGTGCGCCACAGCCCCCGTCAAGCGCCCTGGTCCCCAAGCGGTCCCCAAAAAGGATCAGGGGGCCACTTCAGATCTGCTCTGAAACGGCCCCTGACCTGCGACTTTGTAAAGTCGGGACGACAGGATTTGAACCTGCGACCCCTTGACCCCCAGTCAAGTGCGCTACCAAGCTGCGCCACGTCCCGATGCGTCCTACCGCGGAGTTCCGCGTGAACACGCAGGTAAACCCTACCGTACGTAGACGAGAGGAACTTCATGCCGCTCGGCGTCGAAGACCGCATGGCCATCACAGAACTGCTCTCGATGCACGGCCACTTGTTCGATGCCGGGGAGCTGGACCGGCTGGACGAGCTGTTCACTGACGACATCGTCTATGACGTCACCGACCTCGGGGCGGCGGAGCCCTTGGTGGGAATCGCCGCCATCCGGGACGCCTCGCTCGCGCTGGGTCCGGCGAATCCGGTCGGCCATCACATCACGAATATCGTCCTGACCGAGTTGGCGGACGGGCAGGTCCGCGCCCTGTCCAAGGGGATCGGCATCAACGCGGACGGCACGAGCGGCAGTGCGACGTACGAGGACACGATCGTGCCCGGCGACCAGGGCTGGCGCATCGGCCATCGCAAGGTGCTCGCGCGAAGGGTTCCGTTGGGCGGCAAGTACGGCAGGTGAGGCGGAAGCCCCGCACGTCGGTCGACGAGCGGGGGCGGACCCCCGGGCGATGCCATCACCAATCCTCACTGTCAGTCGACGAACAGGCCCCGTGCCGCCGCGCGCGCGTCGAACTCCTCCAGGCGGGCCTGGGCGTCGGGCAGGCCGTCGCACATCGCCTCCAGGAGGACCTGCCCGAGCAGCATGGGGGCACTGATCGTGTCGAAGACCAGGCCGGTGCCCACGGCGGCCGGGAGGAGCAGGTCGCTGTGGGCGGCGACCGGGGAGAACGTACCGTCGGCGATCGTCACCACGGTCAGTCCCGTACCGCGGGCGTGGTCGAGGGCGTCGAGGACCTCGGCCGGATGGCGCGGCAGCGCGAAGCACAGCAGTGCGCTCGCGCCGGCGTACCGGGCCGCGTCGATCCGGTCGGCGAGCGATGAGCCGCCCTCGTCGAGCAGGCGTACGTCGGGGTGTACCTTCGCGGCGAAGTAGGCGAAGCCGTGTGCCTGGGCGGCGGAGGCGCGCAGCCCGAGTACCGGCAGTGGCCGGGAGGCGGCGAGCAGCCGGCCCGCGCGTTCCACGGGTTCTGGGTCGGCGAGCAGGGACGCCAGATGAACCAGGTTGTCGATCTCGGCGTACACAGCCTGCTGGTACTGGTTGTTCGACCGTCCTTCGTCGGCCGTCCCGGCGGGGGCGAGGTCCCGCAGATGTCTGCGCAGCGCCGGATATCCGTCGAAGCCGAGGGCGACCGCGAAACGGGTCACCGACGGCTGGCTCACTCCGGCCAGTTGGGCCAGTTCCACACTCGACAGGAAGGGCACGGCCGCCGTCTGCCGGACCAGGTAGTGGGCGATGCGCCGTTGTGTCGGTGTCAGCCGCCGTCCCTCGAACAGCTTGTGCAGCCCTGCGGACACACCGCCCTCGTGGAGCGCGCCAACGCCGGTTCCCGCTCCCGCTCCCGCTCCGGCATCGTCCGTGTCAGTCACCTTGATCCCCCCAGCCGGTCGTGCCGAGTCCCGGGCTCACACACGATGGGCGCCAGGAACGTGGGGGTGGACGGTGGCCGGGTGGCGAACCCACCACCCGGCCACCGTCCACCCCCGCCACCGTCCACCTCTGCCACGGATAATCCCAACAGTGCGGATATCCGTCCCGGTCAGCTCTGGAGGCCGGCGCCCTTCAGCCACTCCTCGGCGACAGCGCTGGCGTCCTCCTTGTCGTTGACGAGCTTCTTCATCATGTCCAGCAGGTCCTCGGTGGTGAGCTTGGCCGAGACGCCGTTGAGCGCCTCCTTGGCCGTGTCGTTGACCGCGGACTTGTAGACCAGGGGCGTGACGTTCTGTGAGGAGAAGAGGTTCTTCGGGTCCTCCAGCACCACCAGCTTGTCCTCGATGATGGCGGGGTCGGTGGTGTAGAGGTTGGCGGCCTGGACCGTGTCCTCCTTCAGCAGTTTCAGCAGGGTGCTCTGGGCACCCGCGTCGAGCGGCTGGAACTTCCCGAACTCGACTCCGTAGATCTTCTTCAGACCGACCATGCCCTGGTTGCGGGTCTTGAACTCGGAACTGGCGCCGACCGTCATGTCGCCCGCGACGGGCTTGAGGTCGGCGAGGGTCTTGAGGTTGTGCTTGGCGGCGATTTCAGCGGTGACGGTGACCGAGTCCTTGTCCTCTGCCGCGGCGGAGTCGAGGATCTCGACCGACTTCGGCAGCTTCGCCTTCAGCTCGGTGTTGATGTCCTCGGTGCTGGTCGCGGTGCTCTTCGGGTCGACCGCCACCGACAGCAACGCGCCGTTGTACTCCGGGAAGACGCCGATGCCGCCCTTGACCACCTGGTCGTAGTAGACCTCGCGGGCCCCGATGTCGAACTTGCGGGTCACCTTCAGGCCCTTGTCCTCCAGGGCCTGTGCGTAGATCTCGGCGAGCAGCTGGTTCTCGGGGAAGTTCGCCGAGCCGACGGTGATGGTCTTGCCGTCGCTGTCGCCACTGCTGCCCGTCAGCGGGTTGTCGTCGTCGCTGCCGCCGCCGCAGGCGGTCAGCGCGAGTGCGGCGGTCAGGGCGAACGCGGCGCCGCGGTACATGCCTTTCATGGGTCATTCCTTTCTCAGGAGCTCTCCGGGGCTCTCCGGAGTGAGCTCGGGGATACAAGAAGTCAGGATCTGGTCGCCGAACCCTGTAGACCCGGCGACACGACGACGCGCCGCAGCGCGGTGAAAACAGCCTGGACGACGAGCGCCAGCATGACCACGACCGCGGATCCGCCGATGACCAGTTCGTAGTTGTTGCGGGCGAGTCCGTCGACGATGAAGCGGCCAAGACCGCCGAGACCGGGATACGCGGCGACGGTCGCGGTGGCCACGACCTGGATCGCGGCGACCCGCAGCCCGAGCAGGATCAGCGGCAGCGCCATCGGCACCTCGACCTTGAACAGGACCTCCCAGCCGGTCATGCCCATCCCGCGCGCGGCGTCCCTGGCGTCGGGGTCGACGCCCCGGACTCCCTCGAAGGTGTTGATCAGGATCGGCGGGACGGCGAGTGCGACCAGGGCGACCAGTACGGGCGTGGTGCTGAGCCCGGCGAGCGTGACGACCAGCACGACCAGGCCGAAGGTGGGGATCGCCCGCGCGAGGTTCGCCACGGTGGCGACGGCGAACGCCCCGCGGCCGGTGTGCCCGACCAGCAGTCCGAACGCCAGCCCGATCACGGTGGCGAACAGCAGCGACAGGCCGCTGTAGGTCAGGTGTTCCGCGAGCCGGTGGGGGATGCCGTCCGCCCCGTGCCACTGCTCGGACGCCGTCAACCAGTCGCCCACGAGCCGGAGTTGGTTCAGAAGGTCGTTCATGCCTTCGCCCCCTTGCCGCGGGCCCATGGCGTGAGCAGTCGCTGAGCCAGCACCAGCAGGGCGTCGGTGGCGAGGGCGAGCAGCATGATCAGCACGGTCGCGGTGATGATCGGGGTCGGGAAGTCGAGCTGGAGGCCACGGGTGATGTAGTAGCCGAGGCCGCCCTGTCCGATCAGCTGCCCGACGGCGACGAGGCTGATGGACGAGACCGCGGCGACCCGTACACCGGCGACGACGACGGGCACGGCGATCGGCAGTTCCACCTGGATGACCCGGCGTACCGTGCCGAATCCCATCGCGGTGGCCGCCTGCCGTACCGGTTCGGGGACCGAGGCCAGTCCGTCCACGACGTTGGGGATGAGGACCGACAGCGTGTAGAGCGTCAGCGGGATCATCACCGTACGTTCGGTCAGCCCCGTGTACCGGACGAAGATCATGAACAGGGCCAGCGACGGAATCGAGTACAGCACGTTGGCCGCGGTCAGGGTCGGCGGGTAGATCCATCGCCAGCGGTGGCAGAGCATGCCCAGGGGCACCGAGATGATCAGCCCGAAGAGCACCGGCAGGAGTCCCAGCCGCATGTGCACCCCCGTGTAGTCGGCCAGCTCGCCGATGTGATCACCGATCCACGCCCACCGGATCAGGGGTTCCCCGTCGCTCATCGCTCGCCACCGCCCGAACTGCCGGTGCCCGCGTCACCCTTGAGCACCTTGGGGGCCGCCGCCTCGGACGCCTCGTCCTCGACCGGCTCACCGCCGGTTCCCTCGCCGCCGGTCCCCTCTCCGTCGGCAGCACTGACGCCGACGCCTTCGTCATCGGCCGCACTGTCGTCGGCGGCCACGTCCCGGGCCATCGCGGCGGACAGCTCGTACGCGTCCGCGACACCGATCACCGCGCCTTCCGCGTCCACCCCCACCGCGAGGCGGGAGGGCGACAGGAGTGCCGAGTCGAGGGCGGCCCGCGCCGAGTCGCCGACGAGGCTGAACGTGTGGCCGAGCGGTGTCAGCGGCGCGTCCGCGAGGGTGCCGCCGTCCGGCAGGTCGGCGACGGCTGTCCAGCCGAGCGGCCGCCGGTCGGCGTCGACGACGAGCACCCAGGGCTCGTTCGCCGCCCGGGCCTCGGTCACGTGGGCGGTCGCCGACAGCACCGGTCCGTCGCGCAGCGGCAGGTCGGCCGCCTTGACGAAGGACAGCCGGCGAATGCCGCGGTCCTGGCCCACGAAGTCGGCCACGAAATCGTCGGCCGGGTGAGCGAGCAGCCGCTCCGGGGTGTCGAACTGGGCCAGCTTGCCCCCCGTACGGAACACCGCGATGTTGTCGCCGAGCTTGATCGCCTCGTCGATGTCGTGGGTGACGAAGACGATGGTCTTGTGCAGCTCCTTCTGCAGCCGGATGAACTCCGCCTGCAGTTCCCCGCGCACGATGGGGTCGACCGCGCTGAACGGTTCGTCCATCAGGAGCACGGGCGGGTCGGCGCCCAGCGCCCTGGCCACCCCGACGCGCTGCTGCTGCCCGCCGGAGAGCTGGTAGGGATAGCGCTTGGCCATCTCGCCCGGCAGCCCCACCAGCTCCAGCAGCTCCGCGGCCCGCGTCCGTGCCTTCTTCTTGCCCCAGCCGAGGAGCAGCGGCACGGTCGCGATGTTGTCCAGGACGGTGCGGTGCGGGAAGAGACCGGCGTGCTGGATCACGTAGCCGATGCCGCGGCGCAGCTCGGGTGCCGCGACCTGCCGGATGTCCTGGCCGCGCAGGCTCACCGTGCCGGCCGTCGGCTCGACCATGCGGTTGATCATGCGCAGGCTCGTGGTCTTGCCGCAGCCGGAGGGGCCGACGAGGACCGTGATGCCGCCCTCGGCGAGCTCCAGGGACAGGTTGTCCACGGCTGTGGTGCCGTTGGGATAATTTTTGCTCACTGCGTCGAATCTGATCAAGACTGCCCCTTACCCGGCTGTATATCTTCATGCAGAGTTGTGCGTGACTGAATGAGAGTCAATGCTCTTCTGTAAAGGGCGCGTTACGTTCGGCCGAAAAAGCGAAAAATGCGCCCGCAATATTACTCTCTGCGAGTTATATCCCTTTCAGTGCTCGCCATCGCCACCCCAGACGTAGTTCAGACGCAGCAAGACATAGGGAGACATCCCATGGAACCGATCTGGTTCACCTTCCTGAACGGCTCGGACATCGACAAGCTGGAGATGTCCGACATCGAGGTGCTCGACGCCGTCGAGCAGGGGCTACGTGCCCAGGGTCGCGGGGAGACGGTCATCGAACCGCGCGTGCACCTCGTGCCCGATCCCACGTTCAACGGTCATTTCAACGTCCTCCGCGGCTATGTCGCTCCACTCGGGCTGGCCGGAGTCAAGATCGTAGGCGACTACGTCGGCAACTACGAGGCCGGGCTGCCCTCCGAGATGGCGCTGCTCAACCTCTTCGATCCGCGTACGGGCATGCCGGTGGCCGTGGTCGACGCCACCGCCATCACCGAGATGCGCACCGGTGCGATGACCGCGCTGGGGGCACGCCATCTGGCCCGTCCCGACGCCAAGGTGCTCGGTCACATCGGCGCCCGCGCCACGTCGTACTGGAACGTCCGGCTGCTGGACCGGATCTTCGACCTCTCCGAGATACGTGTCCACTCGCGCCGCCCGGAGAGCCGCAAGGCCTTCGCCGAGCGGCTGGAGCGCGACCTCGGCAAGCCCGTCATCGTGACCGAGGACTGGAAGTCGTGCGTCGAGGGCGCGGACATCGTGGTGGAGGCGTCCCGGCTGGACCGGCCGGAACCGCTGCTGAAGACCGGGTGGATCGCCCCGGGCGCCCTGGTCGTACCGTACGGAACGATGAGCGCCGTCGAACTCACCCTCACCGACATCATGGACAAGATCGTCGTCGACGACTGGGGCCAGGCCAGGTCCGGGCCGTTCGGCGCCCTCCGCGCGCACGTCGAGTCGGGCAGGCTCAGCGAGGAGACCCTGCACGGCGAACTGTGCGAGATCGTCGTCGGCGACAAACCCGGTCGGGAACGCGCCGATGAGACGACCCTCTTCTGGCACCGCGGACTCTCGCTGTCCGACATCGCGCTGGGCGCCGCCATGCTCGCCAAGGCGGCAGAGCGCGGCCTCGGTCAGAAGCTGCGGTTCTCATGACCGACACGCGCCCCCGTCCCCCGCGTGCCCTCTCCACCGCCACCGCCACCGCCACCTCCACCGATGAGCCGGTCGTCGTCGACGGGCGGACGCTGTCCTGCGAGGACGTCGTCGCCGTCGCCCGGTACGGCGCCGAGGTCGTCCTGGCGGACGAGGTGATCCCCCGGCTGGCACGCGACCGTGCCGTCGTCGACGACGCGGTCGACCGCCAGGTGCCGACGTACGGTCTGACGACAGGTCTTGGCAGCCGGTCGTCGTACGCACTGCCGCGCGACGAGCTCGAAGCGTTCAGCGTCCGTACGGTCCGGGGCCGGGCCAACGCGGTCGGCGATCCGCTGCCGGTCCCCGTCGTACGTGCCGCCGTGCTCGCCCGGGTCAGCGGCATCGCGGGCGGCGGCAGCGGAGTGCGGCCGGAGATCCCGCGGCTGCTGGTCGCCATGCTCAACTCGCGCGTGCATCCGGTGATCCCGGAGGTGGGGTCGATCGGCGCCTCCGACCTGTGCCAGCTGGCGCATGTCGGCCTGGTCGTCATCGGCGAAGGCCGGGCCGAGCTCTCCGGCGAGGTCCTGGACGGCGGCGCCGCACTGCGGCGGGCCGGTCTTGCCCCGGCCGAACTGGGCCCGAAGGACGGGCATGTGCTGTGCAGCGCAAGCCCGTTGGCCGCCGGTCAGGGCGCCCTGGCCCTCCATGAGGCGGCCGCCGTCCTCACCCTGGCCCAGGCGGTCACGGCCCTCACCTTCGAAGGGTTCCGGGCCAACACCAGCCCGCTCGACGCCCGGGTCCTGCGCACCCGGCCGGCCCCCGGGCAGTCCTTGGCGGCGCGGGAACTGCTCGCCCTGTTGGACGGCGGCGAGCTGAGCGACCCCCGCCGCGCGCGGCGAGTCCAGGACCCGGTCAGCCTGCGCTGCGCGGCCCAGGTGCACGGCTCGCTGCACGCCGCCCTGGACTTCGCCGGCGCCGCGCTCGAACCGGAGCTCAACGGCTGCGGCGACAATCCGGTGGTGCTGGCCGACACCGGCGAGATCGTCTCGTCCGGCAACTTCCACACCCCGGCCCTGGCCCTCGCCTTCGACACGCTCGCGCTGGCCCTCACCCAGACGGCGTCGGTCTCCGCCGAGCGCATGCGGCGGCTGCTCGACCCCGCCGTCAGCGGACTGCCCGCGAACCTCTCGCCGTACGGTCCGGAACGTTCGGGCTTCGCACCGCTGGCCAAGACGGCGCAGGCCCTCGTCGCGGAGATCCGTATGCTGTCCGCCCCGGTGTGCACCGATCCCCGGCACGGCGCGGACGCCGTCGAGGACGACTCGACCAACGCGGCGCTCGGGGCCCGGCGGCTGACGACGATGCTCGTCCGGCTGCGACAGCTTCTCGCCGTGGAGGCCGTGGCCGCGGCCCAGGCCGTGGACCTGGCCGCGCCGGCCGCCCTCGGCCGAGGACCCGGACTCCTGCACCGCGCGATCCGCGAACTCGTCCCGCGCCTGGACGACGACCGGCCCTGCGGGGTGGACGTGGACCGGGTGAGCGGCGACATCCTGGGGTCCGATGATGTGCGGGGCGCACTGCGCGCCCTGGCGGGAGGAGCATCGTGACCAATGTCGACGTGCACCAGCATCTGTGGAGCACCTTGTTCGTGGCGGCCCTGCGAGCACGCGAGGAGCCACCGTTCCTGGACGGCTGGACCCTGCACATCGCCGGTGAGCCACCGTACGAGGTCCCGCCGGCCGACCATGACGTCGCCCGCCGCGCCGAACTCGCCGCCGCCGACGGCCTCGACCTGGCTCTCGTCTCGCTGTCCGCCCCGCTCGGCGTGGAGTGGCTGCCGTCCGACGAGGCGCGGCCGCTGCTCGACGCGTATCACGAGGGCGCGCTCGAACTGCCCGAGCCCTTCGGCGCCTGGGCCGCCGCCTGCGTCCGGGACATCGACGCCGACGCGACGGCCGACGCCCTCGACCGTGGCTTCGCCGGCCTCCAGCTCCCGGCCAACGCCCTTGCCGACGCCGCCGGTTACGCGCGGTGCGCCCCGCTGCTCGATCTGCTGGAGGCGCGCGGCCTCCCGCTGTTCGTCCACCCGGGGCCCGCGGCCGGTGAGCCCCTCGGGCCCGGCTGGTGGCCCGCGATGGTCCCGTACGTACAGCAGATGCACTCCGCCTGGTTCGCCTTCCGCGCCTTCGGCCGGCCCCGTCATCCGCAACTGCGGGTGGTCTTCGCGCTGTTGGCCGGCCTCGCCCCGCTGCACGGCGAGCGCTTCGCCGCCCGTGGTGGTAGCGAGGGGCGGAGGGAGCCGGATCCGGACATGTTCGTCGAGACCTC
This sequence comes from Streptomyces sp. NPDC050704, assembly GCF_040654355.1. NCBI lineage: Bacteria > Bacillati > Actinomycetota > Actinomycetes > Kitasatosporales > Streptomycetaceae > Streptomyces > Streptomyces sp. NPDC050704. The sequence goes on from NZ_JBFAHW010000053.1 coordinate 21,483, forward strand.
CTCGTACGGTCCTCGTGCCGTCGACGCGGTCTCCCGCGCCCTCGGTACCGGCGTCGTCGTCCAGGGCTCGGACCGGCCCTACGCGGAGCCGCCGCAACGCCCCGGCTTCGGTCTGGGCGGAGCCGCGGCGTACGCCTTCCGCATCGCCAACCCGCGCCGCCTGCTCACCGGGAAGGACTGACCGCGCCAGGATCGCGACGGCCTCCCGGCCTTCCGGGCGGCCTCGCCGTATTCGGCGTCCGCGGGCTCACCGACGAGCCCGCGGCTGCTCGACGCGCCCGGGCCCGGTCCGACCGGGAAAGCTACTCCGGCGGCGTGGGCGTGTCGTGCGTGCGGTACATCGCCTGTATGTCCAGCTCCAGTTGGACCGTCGGCCCGACCACGGCGATGCCACGCGCCAGCATCGAACGCCAGTTGAGGGTGTAGTCCTCCCGGTGCAGCTCCGCCTTCGCCAGGGCCGCGCACCGCAACTCCTGGTCGTAGCCGCCATTCACCGTGCCCAGGTACGTGGTGTCCAGGGCGACCGAGCGGCTGATGCCGTGCATGGTCAGGCTGCCCTGGAGGATCCACTTCGTACCACCGCGGTAGGCGAAGCGCGTACTCGTGAAGTCGATGTGCGGATACCGCTCCACATCAAGGAAGTCCGCGGAGCGCAGGTGGTTGTCGCGTGTCGTGTTGCCGGTGGTGATGCTCGACGCGTCGATGCGTACGGAGACATGGGAGTCCGCCATGTCCTGCGCGACCCGGATGCCGCCCTGGAAGCGTTCGAAGCGGCCGTGGACGTTGGCCATGCCGACGTGCTTGGCGATGAAGCGGATAGCGGTGTGCGGTGGGTCGAAGAGCCAGGTGCCGGGGGCCGGCAGGTCGAGTTGGCGGGCCGGCTCCAGGCGGATCCGCTGGGGAGGGTGGATCACGCCGGCGACGACGTCGATCGTCTCGCGGTTCGGCGACAGGCCCTCGGCCATGACCATCATGCTGTACGTGCCCGGCGGCAGGGCCGCCATGAAGAAGCCGTAAGGGTCCGTGGTGCCGCGGGCCGCTACGCGGTGGGAGTCCACCGCGGTCACCGTGACATCGGCGCCGCCCATCGGCTGGCCCATGGGGTCCATGACCTCGCAGCCGACACCACCCGCGCCGGGCGGCAGGGGAAACGCGAGGCCCACCGCGGCAGCGGAGGCGCCCTTGGAACGTCGGCGCCTGAGCAGTGCGAGGGCCATGATGTTCACCTTTCTTCGTTTGCTACGGCGGCTCGACGTCGCCTCGCACCGCCGCCGGACGGCTCCCGCAGGGCGAATACGCTCGGGGCACAGGTCACCGGAGGATCGGGACACGAGCCACTCATGATCTTGGTGCACGCCGTGGCAGCGCGGGTGTCTCATTACGAGACACCGCCCGCTGAGCGTGCCGATCAGGGGTGTCCGCGCTCCCGCCGCGCAGGCCTCACGCGGTACCCGGTCCGTCCTTCTCGTCGACGAAGAAGCTGTCGTGGTGGACCAGGAAGTCGGTGAACTCCCGCCCTCCGCGCTGTGCCATCTCCGCGACCCTCTCGAAGTACTCCTCGCGCCGTTGTAGAGGCCCACCTCGCCGGAGAGGACGAAGAAGGACTCGGAGATCGACCGGTGGAAGTGGGTGCCGGGGCCTGGTGACCTGGGCCCCATGCCCACGCGGTACAGCCCGAACTCCCCGCCGGTCGAGGCGTGCGTGGCCAGGTAGTGCGTGCGGTTGCCGGACGGGGAGGTCAGCTCGGGTTCGGCGTCGGACGGCCTGAACACCGCGTTGATCTCCCCGTTCTCTCCCAGATAACGGGGCTCCGGATATGACATGCCACTCTCCTCACGTTGACGTATCCGAGGTCTCGGGCCGACGAGACCTGGCGGTCATCGGCCCGAGGACCGAAACGGGACTGCACCCACGGACGATCACCTGTCCGTGATGTCCGTCGACTCGAGGTCAGGACACTACAAAGCGAAACTTTCTCTTCGCAAATTCGTCGGAATGTACGGCTTGTTGTGAGTAGTTAGCACGCTATAGCTTGGTATTCATGAGTGATGATGTCGAGGAGCAAGCCGGGGCCGATCTACTCCTGGCGGAGTCGTTGCGGTGGGGCGTGTCCCGGCTGGCGTCACGGCTCCGCGCCGAGCAGCCGGGAAGCGAACGGACACTGACGCGACTGGCCGCATCGGTGCTCGCGAACCTGCGGCACAGCGGCGCGTTGACGCCCTCCGAGCTGGCCGCAATCGAAGGGCTGCAGACACAGTCCCTCACCCGCGTGCTCAACGAGCTGGAGGAGCAGGGCCGTATCCGCCGCTCACGCAGCGAGGTGGACGCGCGGCGCCAGAACGTCGTGCTCACCGAGGCGGGCCGGGAAGCGCTGCGCGAACATGTGCGCGACGGCAACGCGTGGCTGGCCGCGGCGCTGCGTCAGACACTGTCGCCTGCCGAGCGCGGGGTGCTGGGGATCGCCGCCGGACTCATGCGGCAGGTGGCCGAGACCGAAATCGCCGCGGACGCGCACCGGCACGGACACGACAGGTCGGCGGTGTCGTCCTCGGACGCGGAGGGGGCGGCCCCCGCGCTGTGACCACCCGCGACACCGGGAACACTGGGAAGGCATCCGCAACCGCTGACGGCCCGCAGCTCGCATCCAAGCGACGGGCGCGGCTGCTGCTGGTCCTGGCCGGGCTCAGTGCCGCCAGCCCACTGGCCACGGACATGTACGTGCCCGGGCTTCCGGACCTGGCGCGTTCTCTGGACACCAACGCCTCGGGCGCGCAGATGTCGCTGACCGGATTCCTGGCAGGGATCATCGTCGGGCAACTCGTCCTGGGACCGCTCAGCGACGCCGTCGGCCGCCGCCCGGTCCTTGTCTGCGGGACCGTCCTGTTCGCCGTCTTCTCCGCTGTCTGCGCGCTGGCACCGACCTTGGAAGTACTCAACGCGGCACGGGTCGGGCAGGGCATCACCGGAGCGGCAGGGATCGTCGTCGCGCGCGCCGTCGTGGCCGATCTGTTCAGTGACGGTGAACTCGCCCCGGTCTTCTCCCGACTGGGCGCGATCAGCGCCACCGCCCCGGTCCTGGCTCCGCTGGCCGGGGGCGCACTGCTGCTGGCGGTTTCCTGGCGCTACGTCTTCGCCGTCCTCGCCGTCGTCGGCCTGCTCCTCGCCCTGGGCGTGCTGCGCTGGATACCCGAGTCCCATCCGCCGCACGCACGCCTCGCCGGCGGACTGGCCGGCGGACTGCGGGCCATCGGCCGGGTCGCCGGCCGGCGCGCGGTGCTCGCCCCGGTGCTGGCCCTGGCCTTCGGCGGGGCAGCCGTCTTCGCCTACATCGCCGGCACGACCTTCGTCTTCCAGGACATCCACCACCTCAGCCCAGCCTTCTCAAGCCTGGTCTACGGCGTCAACGCCGTCGGCAACATGGCAGGCAGCCTGGCCTACGGACGGCTGGCGCAGCACCGTCCGGCCGAAACCCTTCTCATCGCCGGCGGCGGTCTCGCGCTGACAGGCCCGGCGGCGTTGCTGCTCATTCAGGCGACCATCGGCAGCAGCATGCCCTTCACCTGGCTGTGCCTGCTGACCTCCCTCACGGCGCTCGGGATCTTCTTCCCCGCTGTCGTCACCATCGCCCAGAGCCGCGGACGCGCGGCCCCTGGAGCGACCTCCGCCCTCCTGGGCGGAGGTCAGTTCCTGTTCGGCGCGGCCGCCTCCCCGCTGGTCGGGCTGTTCGGCACGCACAGCCCCGCTCCGATGGCCGCCGTCATGACCGCCTGCCTCATCCTGGCCACGCTCGCCGCGACAGCCACCAAGCGGACACGCACGCGCACACCGTAGGAACGGGCGGCGAAACTCGGTGGATTTCGTGGCGCGTGCCGAGCAGGGTGACCGCATGACGCCACCTGCTCCTGAACACCTCCCGGGTCTTCAGCTGGCACGGATCTTCTACGAGGAGGCGGTGCTGCCGATTCTCGATACGGCGTATCCGGGCCTTCGCCATGCGGCGGCGAGGGTGGGGTCCGGATCCGAGGTGCTGGGTTTCGACACCGCGCGATCGGCGGATCATGAGTGGGGCCCACGGCTGGATCTCTTCCTCGCACCGGAGGATGCCGCCCGCCACGGTGCCGATCTGCGTGAGCTTCTGAGGGAACGGCTGCCGAAGCGTGTGCGGGGCTGGCCGACGCACTTCCGTCACGGTGATCCGGGTGACCCGGTCGGTGTCATGGAGCTGACGGACGGTCCGGTCGACCACCGGGTCTCGGTGAACGATGTCGGCGGCTGGCTGAACGATCAGCTCGGACTCGGGCTCGGTAGGGCGTCCGGCGAACCGACGGTCGGTGACTGGCTGGCGATGCCGCAGCAGAAGCTCTGCGAGGTCACCGGCGGGGCCGTGTTCCACGACGAACTCGGCACCCTCACGGCAGCGCGCCGACGGGTGGAGTGGTATCCCGATGAGGTGTGGAGGTATCTGCTGGCCTGTCAGTGGCAGCGGATCTCTCAGGAGGAAGCGTTCGTCGGACGCTGTGCCGAGGTGGGGGACGAGCTCGGATCGGCTGTGGTCACCGGGCGGCTGGTGCGGGACCTGATGCGACTGTGCCTGCTCCTCGGGCGGCGATACGCGCCCTACAGCAAGTGGTTGGGGAGCGCGTTCAGACAACTGCCGGTGGCCGAGGGGCTGATGCCTTCACTGTGGGGTGCGGTGACGGCGGTGGAGTACTCGGCGCGGGAGAAGCACCTGTGTGACGCGTACGAGGTCGTCGCCGTCCTGCAGAACGCCACGGGGCTCGCGGAACAGGTGGATCCGACACGGCGGCGCTATCACAGCCGACCGTTCCAGGTGCTGCACGCCGAGCGTTTCGCGCAGGCTCTGGCGCGAACGATCTCTGATCCGACGCTGCGTGCCCTGCCGCTGTCCGGGAGCGTGGATCAGTGGACTGACAACACGGACTTCCTCGGACAGCGACGTCCTGCGCGCGCTGTGCTCGACGCACTCGACGCACTCGGATGAAGGGCCCGGCCTCCTCGGCGTCACCGACGTTCCGCCTGAACGGCAGTGCCAGGAACGGCGGTTGGGTGACCATCGAGCCCTGCCTGCGGAAGACGGAGGCCGACGGTCGGCAGGCTCAGCGAATTCAACAGGCGGGAGGGTCGTCGCGGTTCAGGTAACAGCTGGTGACCGGCGCCAGCGTGGTCCAGCCGAGGGACTCATACAGGCCCCGCCCTTCAACCGTCGCGCCGAGCACCCCGGTCCGGCCGCCCGCCGCGACAGCCGCGGCCGCCAGGGTGTGCATGACCACCCGTGCCAAGCCACGGCGACGGTGAGCAGGCGCTGTTTCGATCTGGTCGAAGACGACAGAACCGGCGCCTGCGGGGCCGCCGACCTGGCCGTGTGCGGCAAAGGTGCCGTCCTCGCCGAGGACGAGGGCGCGGGTGACATCGCCTCGGCTCCAGGTACGCAGCCGGTAGCCGATGGGGAGGTCCGTGGCGGACGGACGCAGGGTCGTCGACATCAGGAAGCCGGGGTCGCCGAAAGACCATCCGGGGGCGAGCCAGGGGGCGATGGTCTCCGGGGCCGTGAACACCTTGAGCCAGGTGCCGGGCGCTGTGACCGTTTCCGTGAGCTTGCGGATGAGCGCCTCGTCGGCATGGGGCAGGACGTGTCGGGTCACCTGCTTTGGCAGCCCGACGTCGACCGTGAATCCCCAGGGCTCCTCCACCGGAGGCGCGGCCCCGCGCGAGACGGCCCAGCCGTCGACCCAGGCCCGCACGATCTCGGTATCCATCCGACCCCCATGTAATAGGTGCACACGAATAAGGGATGTTACAGATTCACGCGGTCACCTTGGCGACGAACGCGGAGATGTTCGCCACCGTCCGCTGGATCTTCTCCTCCAGGGTGATCGTCTCGTGGAGCCGCGCGCCTGCGCCCGCGTCCTTCATGCCCCGCACGTACAGCGAGCAGGAGAGGTCGCTGCATATGTAGATGCCCACCGAGTTGCCCTGCTGTCCGGCCTTGCCCGCCTTCGGCGCGACCATCAGGGAGACACCGCCGGTGTGGGTGGTCACGCACATCGCGCACATGCTGCGCCGCGTCTGCCAGGAGGCGGGGGCGGGGCAGCGCATCGCGACGGCCCGCGGGCGGCCGTCCAGCTCGGTCACGAGGTAGGTGCGGTCGGGGGCCTGCGGATCTCGCCAGCCGAAGTAGTCCAGGTCGCCCCAGGGGCGGTCGGCCAGGTCACGCGGGACGGACAGGCGTTTCGCCGCACCCTTGGTGCAGTTCACGAACGCGGCACGGATCTCTTGCTCGGTCAGTGGCTTCATAAAGGGCAGGCTAATTTGCCTAAACCTCTTAGGCAAATACATAATGAGCTTCACCGTTCTGCTGAACGGGAGGAGGGGGAGGAGTCGTATGGCACGTGTAGGACTGACCACGGAACGCCTCACCCGGGCGGGAGCCGAGCTGGCCGACGAGGTCGGCTTCGACCAGGTGACCGTCTCGGAGCTGGCCCGGCGGTTCGACGTCAAGGTCGCGAGCCTGTACTCACACCTGAAGAACTCTCAGGATCTCCGGACCAGGATCGCCCTGCTCGCGTTGGAGGAACTCGCCGACCTGGGCGCCGCGGCACTGGCCGGGCGGGCCGGCAAGGACGCCCTGACCGCCTTGGCGAACGTCTACCGCGACTACGCCCGGGAGCACCCCGGCCGCTACGCCGCGACCCAGCTGAGACTCGACCCGGAGACAGCAGCCGCCAGCGCCGGCGGCAGACACTCACAGATGACCCGGGCGATCCTGCGCGGCTACGACCTGCCGGAGCCGGACCAGACGCACGCGGTCCGGCTGCTGGGCAGTGTTTTCCACGGCTACGTCAGCCTGGAGATGGGCGGAGGGTTCAGCCACAGCGCCCCCGACTCGCAGGAATCCTGGTCACGGACCATGGACGCCCTCGACGCCCTGCTGCGGAACTGGCCCGCACCCTGACCAGAGCTCTGAGCCCTGGTCCAGCCCCTCCCGACACCTTGATCAACAGGTTGAGACCATGCACACCGAGCACGACTGGATCACCACACCCATCACCGCGGACCTCCTCCGCGGCGCCCTCGACCTGGAGCGCACCGAGCACGGCGTGCTGCCGCACCGGCTGCCCACCCGGGCCCGCGCCCAGTACACCGACGGGCAACTGACCATGGCCGAGTCCCAGCCGTCGGGCGTACGGCTGGTCTTCCGCACCCGGGCCACCGCCGTCGAACTGGACACCCTGCCCACCAAGCGGGTCTACGTGGGAGCCCCGCCGCGCCCGGACGGCGTGTACGACCTGCTCGTCGACGGCCGCCTGGCCGGCCAGGCCAGTGTGACGGGCGGCAACACCTTGGTGATCGACATGGCCACGGGGACCGCCGAGAACCGCCCCGGGGCGGCCGGCACCCTCTGCTTCACGGGCCTGGCCGCCGGCGTCAAGGACGTCGAGATCTGGCTGCCGCACAACGAGACGACCGAACTCGTCGCCCTGCGCACCGACGCCCCGGTCGAGCCCGCACCGGACCGGGGCCGCAGGGTGTGGCTGCACCACGGCAGTTCGATCAGTCACGGCTCCGACGCCGCGAGCCCCACCACCACCTGGCCCGCCCTTGCCGCCGCCCTCGGCGGCGTGGAACTGATCAATCTGGGCCTGGGCGGCAGCGCCCTGCTCGACCCGTTCACCGCCCGTGCCCTGCGCGACACCTCCGCCGACCTGATCAGCGTCAAGATCGGCATCAACCTCGTCAACGCCGACCTGATGCGCCTGCGCGCCTTCACTCCGGCGGTGCACGGCTTCCTCGACACCGTACGCGAGGGCCACCCCACCACTCCGCTGCTGGTCACCTCGCCCATCCTGTGCCCCATCCACGAGGACACCCCCGGCCCCAGCGCCCCGGACTTCGGCGAACTCGGCGCGGGAAGGCTCCGGTTCCTGGCCACGGGCGACCCGGCGGAACGGGCCGGCGGGGAAGCTGACCCTCAACGTCATACGGGACGAACTGAGCCGCCTGGTGAAGCAGCGGGCGGCGGACGACCCGAACCTGCACTACCTCGACGGTCGCGGCCTCTACGGCGAAGCGGACTTCGCCGAGCTGCCGCTGCCCGATGAGCTTCACCCGGACGCCGCCACACACCGCCGCATCGGCGAACGCTTCGCCGCCCACGTCTTCTCCCCCGGCGGCCCGTTCACCGCCGAAGCCGCCGCGAACAGCCGCGTCTGATCCGGCCCTGGTCAGAGGTCAGGCCAGGAGCGGAGCCGGATCATCACCGTGCTCGGCCGACGGTCACGCCATCACGCGTTCACACCGTCACGCCGTCGATCTCGAAGGTCTGCACCGAGGCGGCGCCGAAGGGCACGACGAGGCTCTTGCCGTTCAGGCGCAGGTTCGTGCGCGCGGTGTAGAGGTCGCCGCCGCCGGAGGTCGCGGTGCTCCAGCTCCGTACGAGCCCGCCGCTGCCGCCGGTGACCTGGCCGAAGCGGGACAGGTCGAAGGTGAGGTTCTGCGCGGCACCGGAGTTGACGGCCACGATGACCAGTCGCCTGGCCGCCGCATCATGGGCCGCGACCGCGTATCCGACGCCGGTGTCCAGGATCGTCATCCCGGGACGGATGTGGCGGCTGAACTGGGCCATCACGTAGTACTTGGGCTGGACGGTGGTCGGCTGCAGCGTGCTCGCGTTGTACGCGATCATCGCCCAGCCTGTGGACGGGTCCATCACCTGCCAGTAGACCCAGGCGGTCGGGTGCAGCCAGCGGAAGTCCAGGCACAGGTTGCTCGCCATGGTGAGGCCGCTGCCGTCGCTGTCGCCGGTCTCCGAGTTCCAGAGCTTCTTGCCCGCCGTCGTCACGACGTCCGTGTGGAGGAGGTCGCGGCGGCCGCCCGAGCCCTGGTAGCCGTGCACGTTGAACTGGCTGACCAGCGCCTTCGTCGACGACCCGAAGGAGTTCCAGGTCGTACGCGCCAGGTCGTAGCTCGTCTCGTCCGACGCGGAGATCCTCGTAGCCGTCAGGCCGCGCTTGTCGAGTTCGCTGCGCATGTGCGGGAGTACGGCCGCCTGGACGGAGGCGTCCATGTGGCAGCCCTCCTGGGTGCCGGTGGCCGTCCACCAGGTGGACGAGGGCTCGTTGAAAGGGTCGACGGTCGCGAAGTTCACGCCCCAGTTGTTCTTCGCGCGCAGGGCCACGGCGGCCAGGTGGGAGGCGTGCTGGCGGTAGTTCCAGGTCTGGAGGTTGTTGCCGCCGCCGGACGCGCCGGACGGGTTGTGGTTGGAACACATCCACCACATGGGCGAGTTGGCGAACAGCTCGCTGACCGCGCCCCGTTGGGTCGCCTTGACGAGGGCGGCACGCTGGGCGGCGTCCGCCGACCAGTCCCAGGCCGAGGACGCGGGGTCCTCGTTGTTCCAGTCCTGCCAGAAGCCCTCGATCTGCTTGAAGGCCGGGATGTTGGGCGAGGCGACCATGCTCTGGCCCTCCACGCTGTTCGAGCTGCACGCGCCCAGGTTGTAGCGGGCGATGTTCATGCCGAGGCCCGGCAGTGTCCTGCCGTTGTACGCGACGGACTTGGTGGTGAAGAAGATGTCGGCGAAGTCGTCACGCGCGCCGAACACGTTGGCCCACCACGCGAGCGAGGTGCCCCAGCCCTCCCAACGTCCGTAGTTGGTACCGGGGTTGACGCCGATGGTCGCGTCGGCTCGGGCGGTGCCCGTCGCCAGGGCACTGCCGAGCAGCGTGCCGCCCGCCGCCGCCAGCAGGGATCTGCGCTTCATCATGGAGTCTCCTGTCGCGATCATGCCCCCACCTCACTGAAGAATGAGGCGGGGGCATGCGGTTGTCGAGACGGATGACAGCGCTTTCTGTTTCGATAAGTTTGCGGGCGCCCGTGTCACACGGCTGCGTGCACGCCCCAGTCGTCACAGCCTCACGCGAGCCGGCCGCGCCCGGCAGGGGATGTGACCGCCATCACAGGCGTCGCGGTGTCGAGAAGGGTGCACCGGCTCCGTCCCAGGGACACGAGCGGCCACGACGGGCCGCGTGACGCGGGAGGAATGATGATCTACCGGATGGATCACGCCTGCGTCGTGGTCAGTGCGCCGAGGGCGCCCCAACCGAAGTTGATCGCCGGTCAGCACGTTCCGCACCAGACTTCCGTTACCTCCACTCCTGAACCTCCGCTCCAGAAAGGACCGTCCGTCATGGCTGTCGCCGATGACCTCGACCACGCCACCGATTCGCAATGGGACTGGGTCGCCGAGCAGACCCGTACGTATCTGGCCTCGGGTGGCGCCGAGGGACACGAGTCGAACGGCGTCTACACGCTCGTGCTCGCCACGACCGGACGCAGGACCGGCGTTGCGCGCCGCACCTGCCTGATCTACGGCACCGCGGGCGAGGACTTCGTCGTCGTCGCCTCCAAGGGCGGTGCCGACGAGGATCCGGCGTGGTTCAAGAACCTCCGGGCGGACCCGAGCGTCGGGGTGCAGGTCGGCGGCCGTCGGTTCACCGCTCGCGCCCGGGTCGCGACGCCGGCCGAACGTGAGCTCCTCTGGCCCCGGATGGCGAGCATCTTCCCGCTGTACGACGAGTACGCACGGAAGACCGACCGCGAGATCCCGATCGTGCTGCTCACTCCGCAGGACTGACCCCGGCTCAAGGAACTTGACGGGCACATCGTCACCGGGTGACCCCGAGTCAGTCCTGATCGGCTTCGGTGAAGAACTCCGGTGGTGCCTGCAGGTCGTGGGCGCGGAACAGGACGGCGTGCTCGACGCCCATGGCCTTGCCGCTCATCGCGGTGAACTTCGGGATGAAGTCCTTGGGCGCGGGGTGGTCCGGGAGCGCGGCCAGGTACGCGGCGTGCGCCTCCAGCGAGGCGACGCCGCGGCGCAGCGGCTCACCCGTGACCTCGACGCCGTGGGTCGCGCCGGAGCCGGCGAGTCCGGGGACGATGAGCCAGCGCACGGAGTGCGGTTCGAGGTTCTCGTCGTCGATCTGCTCCGGGAAGACCCACCGGTTGCCCGCGTCGCGCACCGCGTCGAGTGTCGCGAGCCCGGCCGCGCGGTGGTCGGCCTGGTCGAAGCCATAGGGCGTCTCGATCTCGTAACCGGTGCCGAGTACGACGTCGGGCTTGAACCGGCGGATCTCCCGGCAGATGTCCCGGCGCAGGTCGAGGCCGTAGACGAGCACGCCGTCCGGATGTTCGAGGACGGTCAGGTGCTTGACGCCGACGACGGTGCAGGCCGCCTGCTGCTCGGCGACGCGCAGGCGTGCCGTCTCCTCGGGAGGGTTCGGCATGCCGGCCTCGCCGCGGGTGAGCAGGAGATAGCCGACCTCGATGCCGCGCGCTGTCCAGCGGGCGACGGCGGCGGACGTGCCGTACTCCATGTCGTCAGGGTGGGCGACGACACAGAGCACGCGGTGGAAGGACTCCTCGGGAAGGGCAGGCAATGTCATGTCGGCCATCCTTCCGCGTTCCGGGCCCGCCGTCCGCCGTTTGACCCACACCTGCCGTCACAGGTGTACGGGCACCGGTGTCACCACCGAGGGAGCTTGCGCTCGTACTCCGGGTGGATGCGCCGCATGTAGCCGGTGTCGTCGCGGCCGCGCATCCCCGAGTCGAGGTAGAGCCGGTGCAGCCGGTCCAGGGCGTCGTGGTCGAGTTCGACGCCGAGACCGGGTCCGGTGGGGACCTTGACCGCGCCGTCGCGCAGTTCGAGGACGCCGGGGACCACCACGTCGTCCGCGGAGTTCCACGGGTAGTGGGTGTCGCAGGAGGTGTCGAGGTTGGGGATGGCGGCGGCCACGTGGGTCATGGCGGCGAGGCTGATGCCGAGGTGTGAGTTGGAGTGCATGGACAGGCCGATGCCGAACGCCTCGCAGACGGCGGCGAGTTCACGGGTCCGGCGCAGCCCGCCCCAGAAGTGGTGGTCCGTGAGGAGGACCTGGATCGCGTTCTGCTCGACGGCCGGGCGCAGCTGCTCCCAGGCGATCACGCACATGTTGGTGGCCAGCGGCATGGGCGCGGTCTTCGCGACCTCGGCCATACCGGGGATGGTGTCCGTCGGGTCTTCCAGGTATTCGAGTACGCCGTCGAGTTCGCGCGCGACGTACCGCGAAGTCTCCACCGTCCAGACGGCGTTGGGGTCGAGGCGCAGGGGCTGGCCGGGGAACGCCTCGGCCAGTGCGCGGATCGCGGCGATCTCCTCGTCTGGCGGGAAGACGCCGCCCTTGAGCTTGAACGACCGGAAGCCGTACCGCTGTTGCATCAGCCGGGCCTGCTCGACGATGCCGGCCGGGTCGAGGGCCTCGCCCCAGTCGTCGCCGACCGCCGGGCTGCCGTCGAGCGCCGGGTGTTCGGCCCACTTGTAGAAGAGGTAGGCGGCGAAAGGCACGGAGTCGCGGACCGTGCCGCCGAGCAGGTCACTGACGGGGCGTCCGGTGAGCTTTCCCTGGGCGTCGAGGCACGCCACCTCCACGGCGGAGGTGGTCCAGCCGCGCTCATGGGAGCTGGGCACGGTGGGCCGCAGGGCGGTGTCGATCGCGGCGGCGACGGCCGTGCTGTCGAAGACGTCCATGCCGACGACCGCCTTCGCGGCGACCAGCAGTCGTTCGAGACGGACGTCGCCGCCGGTCGACTCACCGAGACCGACGGTGCCGTCCTCCAGGACGAGTTGCAGGACGCAGCGCAGGGCGAGGGGCTCGTGCACACCGTTGGAGTTGAGGAGTGGCGGGTCGCGGAAGGCGATCGGCGTGACGATCAGTTCGCGGATCCGGGTGCCGGTTCCAGTGCCAGTACCAGTGGTCGTGGTGCTCATGCGTGGACTGCCTCCAGGCCGTGGTCGATCGGTTTCGCCAGCCGGGCCGTGTGCTCCGGCATGGGGTCGAGCAGGGGCGCCCGTACGTCGCCGACGTCCTTCATGTCTCCTCGAAACTAGGGGTGTGACGACTGTGGGCATACACGTGTTGGCATACGGACGTTGGCCTATGGGTGTTGGCCAACAGGTGTTGGCTCAGCCCTTCGTGGCCCCGGCCGCGATGCCGGTGACCAGCGAGCGCTGGAGGAGCAGGTAGACGACCAGGCTGGGGACGAGCGCGATGACGGCGCCGGCCAGCACCACCCCTGAGCCGACCTCGGGGTCGGTGCGCAGGATCGACAGGGCGACGGTGACCGTGTAGTCGGTGGGGTCCTTCGCGGCGATCAGCGGCAGCAGGTACTGGTCCCAGATCATGATGAAGCCGAGGACGCCGGCCACGCCGAGCGCGGGCTTGCACAGCGGCAGCACGACCTGCCACAGCATCCGCAACTCGCCCACACCGTCCAGCCGGGCGGCCTCCTCGATCTCCACCGGGATGTCCCGCATGAACTCGGTCAGCAGCATCACCGAGAATCCCCAGGCACCGACCGGCAGGATCACGCCCCAGGCGGTGCCCTTCAGGTCGACGCCGACCAGCGGGACATCGCCGAGGACGAGGGACAGCGGGATGGCGATGACTTCCTCGGGGAGCATCATCGTGAGCATGAACAGCGTCAGGACGAGGGCCCGTCCGCGGAACCGGTGCCGGGCCAGCGCGTAGGCGGCGAGGACGGAGACGGTCAGCTGGAGCAGCAGGCCGCCGCCCGCTATGACGAGCGAGTTGGTGAAGTAGTCCCAGATGCCGCGGTCGCCGGCCACCCGCATGTTCGTGAGGCCGGCGTCGTGCGGATAGAAGGAGAGCACCGAGCCGCGCGCGTCGTCGTCGAAGGCGCCGGAGACGATGGTCAGGAACGGCGCCGCGAAGACCCCGAGCGCGATCAGGCAGAGCAGGACGCGCAGCGCGAGGCCGAGACCCGGCCGGTCGCTCCAGCCGAGCGCGGTGTCGAAACGGGCGGGGGTGGTGCGGGCCGCCTTCGCCGTACGGCGGGACGCGGAACCGGAGGTCTTGCCGGGTGCCTGGACCGGAACCGGGTCGATGGTGGGTGCGCTCATCGCACGTCTCCCCTCTTGCGCAGCTGGTTGACGGTCACGGTGAGCACGAGTGTCACGCCGAGCAGGACGACCGAGGCGGCGGAGGCGCCGCCGATGTCGTTGCGGGTGAAGCCGAGCGTGAAGGCCCGGGTCATCCAGACCTCGGTGGATCCGGCGGGACCGCCGCCGGTGAGGACGTACACCTCGGTGAAGACGCGCAGGCCGCGGATCGCGGCGAGGGTGAGGACGATGCCGAGTGCCGGGCGGATGGCGGGCAGTGTGACGTAGCGCAGCCGCTGCCACAGGGAGACACCGTCCATCGCGGCGGCCTCGTACAACGAACGGTCCACACCGGCGAGTCCGGCGAGGATGATCACCATGTTGTACGGGGCGGTGATCCAGATACTCATGGCCATCACCGACCACAGGGCGGTGTCCGGGTTGTCGAGGAACGGCACGGGACCGATGCCGACGAGGCCGAGAGTGCTGTTGATGAGACCGTCGGACGTCGGGTAGTACATCAGCCGCCACATCTCGCCGACGACCGCGGTGGCGGTGACGACGGGCAGGAAGACCGCGGTGCGGATGAACTTGAGGGAGCGGGTCTGCCCTTCAAGGAGCAGGGCGAGGCCGAAGCCGACGACGATGGCACCCAGGGACATGCCGACGCCGAGGAGCAGGGTGTGGCCGATCGCGTCCTGGAAGCGTTGGTCGGTCAGGACCCGGGTGTAGTTGTCGAGCCCGACCCACTTGTCGCCGAGGAAGGGCCGTACCTCGAAGAAGCTGAGCCAGACGCCCTTGCCCATGGGCACGAACTTGAAGACGAGGGCGAGGAGCAGGCCCGGGGCGAGGAACACCCAGGGAAGCAGGGCTTTCCCGGTGCGGACTCCGCGCCGCCGAGGGGCTGTGGTCACGGTTGCGGTCATGGCATCAGGTCCTGGTCCTTGAGGTCACCGGCGAGGGTGTCGTTCAGTTCCCTGAGGCCGGCGCCGACGTCACTGCCGCAGTACGTGAACAGCGCGTTGAGACTGTCGGCGGTGTCCTGCTTGATCGGGGCGAAGTCCGGGGCGTTGGGGAACTGCTCGGAGTCCTCGCGGTACGCCTTCTGCACCACGCTCCAGCGGGCGTCGCCGCGCACCTTCGCCGCGTCCAGCGTGGAGTTGACGGGGATCCGCACGACGGGCTGGTGGTCGCCGGTCATGGCGAGCTGCTGCGCCTCGGATGAGACGAGGAAGGAGGCGAGGGCCTGTTCCTGCTTCGCCTTGCCGGTCTTGGCGCCGAAGTAGATGTTCTCGCCGTCGGCCAGCACGGTGGAGCCCGCGGGCCCCGCGGGGGCGGGCAGGACCTCGTACTTGTCCTTGCCGAGCGCGGCGTCGAACGTGGCGATGTTGTAGGGGCCGGTGAGGTACATACCGGCGTTGCCGTCCTGGAAGTTGGTGGCGGTGGAGGTGACGGAGGTCAGCGCGGCGGGCTGTACGACAGCGTTGTCACCGCAGAAGAGGTTGTCCTTCAGCCAGGTGACGGTACGTACGGCGGCCGCCGAGTCGGCGACGGGACGGTAGCCGCCGTCGCCGTCGGGCTCGATGATCTCGGCGCCGCCCTGCCAGAGGTAACTGGAGCCCCACCAGGCGGCATAGGCGTTCTGGGCACTGCCAGGGACGACCATGCCGTACGTGTTCTTCTTGCCGTCCCCGTCGGGGTCGCGGGTGGCGAATGCCTTGGCGAGCGTGAGCATGTCCTGCCAGGTCTTCGGCTGCGGCAGGCCGACCTTCTCGCGCCAGTCCTTGCGCACGAACAGGGTCACGGCCTGCCTCGAGTACGGGACGCCGTAGTGCTTGCCGTCGAGACCCACGGTGGAGGACCAGGTCTTGGCATCGATCTGCCGGTGCCCGGCGATCGATTCGGGGTCGATGGCCTTCAGCAGACCCTGGCGCTGGTAACTGCCCATCAGCGCGGTGTCGTTGATCATGACGTCCGGCAGGTCCTTGGTGGAGGCCCGGCTCTGCAACTGCTGGTCGAAGTTGATGACCGGCTGGTAGTCGACCTTGATGCCGGTCCTCTTGGTGAAGGCGGCGAACACCGGCTTGTACGTGGCGGCCGCGTCCGGGTTGCTCCGGGTCCAGACCTCAAGCGTGTTCGGGTCGCCGCTGCCTGCGGTGTCGGATCCGGAGCCGCAGGCGGCCGTTCCGAACAGGAGCCCCGCGGTGGCGAGTGCGGCGGCCAGGCGGCGGCGCCGTCGACGGTCACCCATGGGCACACTCCGTTCACGTTCATGTCCATGAACTCTCTTCATGGATCTAAATACGCGCCTGCCAGCTAAGAATCGTTTCA
Organism: Streptomyces sp. NPDC050704; assembly: GCF_040654355.1. NCBI lineage: Bacteria > Bacillati > Actinomycetota > Actinomycetes > Kitasatosporales > Streptomycetaceae > Streptomyces > Streptomyces sp. NPDC050704. The sequence goes on from NZ_JBFAHW010000053.1 coordinate 37,771, forward strand.
GCCGTATGTCAAGACATGGATTGGAGTTTTCACCGTCGTCACACACAGCCCCGGAATTCGGCCACTCGGCCGGGCGGGACCGGTCCGGGCGAGGCGAGGCGAGGCGAGGCGAGGCGAGGCGAGGCGAGGGCATGCTCCGGCCTCACGGGGGTACCGCAACAGCCCGGCAGCGAGCCGGCGTACGACATGGCGGACCGGAACCGAGGACGGACGCGGGGTGCAGACGATGAAGTTCGGAGTGTCCACGTTCCTGACCGACGAGGGGATCGGGCCCGCCGCCCTGGGCCCGGCTCTGGAGGCGCGGGGCGCGGCCGCCGCAGCCACCCGTGAGCTGCTGCTGGGTACCGGGATCGCGCTGGTGATTCAGCGGGACCCGATCATCACCGCGAAGGAAGTGGCCATGCTGGATCTGGTCTCCGGTGGCCGTGCCGTCTTCGGGGTCGGGGCGGGCTGGAACCGCGAGGAGACGCGCAACCACGGAACCGACCCGGCCGGCCGTGGCCGGCTCATGGACGAACGGATGCGCGCGATCATCCGGCTGTGGACGCACCCCAAGGAACTGGCCGGCCAGATCGACCGTATGCGGCAGGTGGCCGGTGAGCGGCCCGGTGTGGTCGCGTACGGGCGCCCCGCACGACCGGGAGGCGCTCGACACCTACGCGCAACTCGGCGTCGAGCACGTCGTGTTCCACCTGCCGACCCGGCCGGAGGACCAGACGCTGAGCACGCTCGACGAGCTGGCCGAGGCCGCGTCCGAGTACCGCTGACGGAGACCGTCCGGCAGAGTGGACAGGTCTGACAGCGACAAGAACAGGATCAGGACCAGGACCAGGGAATCGCCGGGGAATCGGAGCTCGCTGTGCCGGACATGGACGAGGACGAGGCGCGACGCCGGTTCGTGGCGGCCCGCGTGGCCCGGCTGGCGACAGTGGACGCCGAGGGGCGGCCCCACCTGGTGCCGATCGTGTTCGCGCGGCACGACGACGTGATCGTCACGGCCGTCGACTGGAAGCCCAAGACCACCCCGCACGTGAAGCGGCTGCGCAACATCGCCGTCCACCCGTCCGTCAGCCTCCTCGTGGACGCGTACGACGAGGACTGGGACCGGCTGTGGTGGGTCCGCGCGGACGGCGACGCCCGTATCGTCCCGCCCGACGAACCGGCCGTGCAGGACGAGTACGCCACGGCGATCGCCCTGCTGCGCGAAAAGTACGCGCCTTACCGTCGGCAGCCCCCGGGAGGCCCGGTGATCGCGGTCACCGTCCGGCGGTGGCTCGGCTGGCGGGGCGGCGCCTCGCCGGCTCCGGGCCTGTGAGAACCGCGTTTTCCCGCATGCGAGCGCGGCACCCGCAGTCCCTGCGGAGACGTGAGTCCCCCACCGGGACGGACCCTGTTGGCGAATCCGGTCGGCAGCCCCCGACCCGGGCACCGGGCACCGGGGATTCGCCAACAGCGTCCGGGACGGGCGGGGCCACGCGTTTCGGGGCCTCGGCCCGGGTACTCGACCTGGGCCGGTCGTGCCCTCGGACGAGACCGGGGCGGTCGTTCCCCGCTGGACGTCCGGAAGGCGACGGGCTCGCCGACCGCCGCGTTCTCCCGATGCCGAGCACACGAACACCGAGCCGATCGACAGGGCCCGAACCGTGGCCTCCCACCGGGGCGAGGCCCGTGGCGCGGCGGTTCTCCGCCCGGCGAGCCAGGCATTCGCCGAAGGTACCGGCGTGGGCCTTGAGAGGCCGCAAGCACAGAAAGAAAGCCGTGAGTCATGAACGCGACCAATCCGGATCCGGATCCCCGCACCACCCCTGGTCTCGAACCCGGCGGAGGCGTGCCGCCGGGAGAGACCCCGCCCGCGGAGGGGAGCACGCCATGGGCCGGACCCGAGGAGACGTACAACCCTGCCAAGGGCTGGGCCAAGGCCCCGCTGGCTCTGATCATCATCGTCGTGCTGCTCTGCGCGGTGGGCCTCATCGCCTTCGCGGTGGCGCTGTGAGAGCAGCGGCACCCTGAGACCGGGCCCGGCTGCCCGCGCGCCGGACCCGCCCGCTTGTCCTCTCCGGCGCCCACTGGCCATGGGTGAACCCCATGGCGACGAAGACCGTCCCAACCCCGACAGGGACTTTCAGACAGCGTCGAGCGCTCGGCCTTCGTACGCCGCCCGCAGCACTCCCCGTGCCCCGTCCAGCGTGACCTCGCGCGGATTGGCGTACGCCTGCCCCGCCGCCTGTTCGGCCGCGACTGTCAAATCGTCCTCGGCCAGGCCGAGTTCGGCGAGTGAGCGAGGTGCGCCGAAGCGGCCGGCCAGGGTCCGGAGAGCCCCCGGGGCGTTGTCGGTGCCGAGGGCGCGGCCGAGGACGCGCATCGCTTCGGGGGCGGTCGGCGCGTTGTACGCGAGGGCGTACGGGAGGACCACCGTGTGTGTCTCGGCGTGTGGCAGGCCGAAGGTGCCGCCCAGGACATGGCACAGCTTGTGGTGCAGGCCCATGGTGGTCGCGCCCAGGCAGGAGCCGCAGAGCCAGGCCGCGTAGAGGGCGCGGCCGCGGGCCTCCAACCCCTCCGGTTCGGCGGCGACCTCCGGGAGTGCCGAGACCATGGCGCGTACGCCCTCTTCGGCCATCAACGAGACGAGTGGCGAGGCGTCCGGGGCGTACAGCGCCTCCACCGCGTGCGCGACGGCGTTGATTCCGCTGGTGACGGAGAGGGCGACGGGCATGGAGAGCGTGAGCTCCGGGTCGTACACCACACTGCGCGGCAGGACCGACGGATCACGACTGGTGCGCTTCCTGCCGTCCTCGGTGAGGCCCCACACGGGGGTCATCTCGGAGCCGGAGTACGTGGAGGGCACGGCGATCAGCGGCAGGCCGGTGCGCAACGCGATCGCCTTGCCGAGGCCGATCGCCGAACCCCCGCCGACCGCGACACATCCGTCGGCGCCGACCGTGCGCGCCACCTCGACGGCCCGGTCGGCGACCTCTGCCGGGACATGCATACGGGCTTCGGTGTGCAGCCCCGCGCACAGCGGGCCCAGCGAGTCGGCGACCGCCCGCGCGGTGTCCGAGCCGCGCCTCCCGGACACCACCAACAGCCGCCGCAGTCCGAGCCGTTGGGCCTCGTCCGCGGTCGCGGTCACCGAGGCTCCGGGGCGGAAGACGACCCGCATGGGCTGTGCCTCGTACGAGAAATTCATGGCGCTCACAGGGTTCATGCGGCGGGACCCGGGGTCAGTACGAGGTCGAAGCGGGCCTGCCGGAAGGGGTTCGGGATGCCGAACTCCCTTGCCAGGGACGGGTCGTCGGTCTCGGCGAAGTCCTGGACCAGGCTGCTCTTCACCGCGAAGACCGCGTCCGAGTCCAGATAGTCGCTGCCCGCCACGAAGATGTGCGTGGTGACCGGGGTGTGCCCCTCGGCCGTGGCGATGAAGTGGATGTGCGCGGGCCGGTAGGGATGCCGGCCGGTGGCGCGGAGCAGTTCGCCGACCGGGCCGTCGGTCGGGATGGGGTACGGACTCGGGACGCAGCTGCGGAACCAGAAGCGGCCCTCGGCGTCCGTCGTGAAGAGGCCGCGTCCGTTGCCCGCCGGCTGGACGTCCGGCCGCTGCACGTCGTAGAAGCCGTGCGCGTCGGCCTGCCACACGTCGAGGACCGCGCCGGGCAGCGGTGTGCCGTCCTCGGCGAGCACCCGGCCGCTGACCACGCACGGCTCGCCGCTGCCCACCAGGTCGATGTCCGCGCCGAGTTCACGGACCGGCGACTCGGTCATGTGGAAGGGGCCGAGGACGGTCGACTCCGTCGCGCCCGCACCGCGCTGGGCGTTCAGCGTCTCGACCAGCATCGACAGCCCGAGCACGTCCGACAGGAGGATGAACTCCTGCCGGGTGTCGGTGCACTGCTGCCCCGTAGCCGTCAGGAATCCGATCGCCCGCTCCCACTCCTCCTGGGTGAGCCGCGTCTCCCGCGCGAAGTCGTGCAGATGCCGGATCAGCCCGACGAGCAACTCGCGCAACCGCGGATCGGTACCCGCACCGAGACTCCCAACAGCCTCCTCGGTGACCGCGGCCCCGTCGGCATCGATGGTCATAACGACTCCTGTTCCTACCGGGTCCCGCTTTCAAACAATCACTGTCAGCGCCCCTGCAAGGGGCGCGGGGAACTGCGCGACCAGCCACAGTCAGCCCGCACGAACACGCGACCCGCAGCCCCCGCACCCCAACCGCGCAACCAGGGGAGCTACCGTCCGAGGATCCGCCGCAGCGCCCCGGTCAGCAACCGCTCGGCGTCCTCCGTCGCCGTCGCATGCCGGAAGGCGACATACCCGTCCGGGCGTACGAGAAGAGCGCCCGAGTCGGCGATCTCGCTGAGCCGCGCCCAGTCGCCGTACGGGTCCTCGTACTGCTGCCCGGGGCCGATGACGGCGGTGGCGACGTCCAGGTCCGCCGCCTCTGCCGCCCGTACCCAGCGCTCGCCGCCGATGCCGGTGAACAGCGTGAAGCGGCCCTGCCCCGCTGCGTCGAGAGTGGACAGGGTCCTGGTCCCGGCCGTGATCCAGGCGTGCGGCAGCTTGGCGCCGGGCCGGGAGGTGGGCTGGTGGTACAGCTCGGGGTCGCGGTCGAAGCCGGGGTCGGGCGTGCCGTCGGGGACGACCGCGGCGGAGGCGTCGGCGGAATAGCGCTGGTTGAGGTCGACGCCGTGCGCGTTGAACTCGTACGCCTTGAAGGCGATCGCGTCGCGAAGCTTGGCGCGCTGCTTCTCGGCGGCCTCGGTGGCGTCCTTGCGGGCGGCGATGTTGGCCCACAACTGCTCGGGGGTCTGCGGGGAGAGCCCGTCCAGGGCCTCGAAGACGGGGGCGGTCTCGCCGATGGACTTGTTGGCGCGGGTGACGACCTGCCTGCCGATGGGGGCGCGCTCGGCGGTGTACGTGTCCAGCAGCTTCGGGGAGGCGGTGCCGTCGAGGACGTGCTTGAGCTTCCAGGCCAGGTTGTACGAGTCCTGGATGGAGGTGTTGGAGCCGAGGCCGTTGGACGGCGGGTGGCGGTGCGTGGCATCGCCGGCGCACAGGACGCGGCCGTTGGAGTAGGTCTCGGCGTACATCTCGTTGACCGTCCAGGCCGAGGAGGACTTGATGGTCACCGGAATCTCGTCGTCGCCGACGAGCCGGCGGACGATCGACTCCGCGTACTCGGTGGTGAGGTCCGGGGCGCCCGCGGTCACGTCGTATCCCCAGACGATCATCCACTCGTTCCACGGGCGGACGTTGCGGACGAGGCCGGCTCCGATGCCGCCGACGGTGGCCCCGGGGGCGAGGACCCAGTACAGCGTCGAGGGCCGGTGCGCGGTGTACTCGCTCAGGTCCGCGTCGAAGACGATGTTGATGCTGCCGGCCACGCCCATCTGACCGCCCATCGGCAGGCCCGCGTCCTCGGCGACCTTGGAGCGGCCGCCGTCGGCGCCGATCAGGTACTTGGCGCGGACGGTGTACTCGTCGCCGCGCAGCCGGTCCTCGACGGTGACGGTGACTCCGTCGGCGTCCTGGACGAAGGACTTGTAGACCGTGCTGAAGCGGAGGTTGGTGCCCCGCGCGACGGCGGCATCGACGAGAACCGGCTCCATCAGGTGCTGCGGCATGTCGCACATGCGGGTGGGGCTGGCGAGTTCGTGCGCGGCCTGGACGAGCGGGTCGTTGCCCCAGGAGCGGACGCGGCCCAGCTCCTCGCCGGCCAGACTGGTGCAGAAGGTGGTGTTGCCCATCAGGTGCTGGGGCGTGGCCTTCGCGATGACCTCCCGCTCGACGCCGAGGTCGCGCAGGACCTCCATCGTGCGCTGGTTGGTGATGTGGGCGCGGGGTGTGTCGGCGAGGCTCGCGTAGCGGGTGACCACGATGTTGGGCACGCCGTAGGTGCTCAGGGCCAAGGCGGCCGAGGCGCCCGCCGGGCCGCTGCCCACGATCAGTACGTCGGTCTCGACTACGGGCTCGACGGTGTGCACGACAGACGCTCCAGAGGATGAGAACAGCACCAACCAGTCATGATCATGGGGTGGTGCGCGGATGCGCGGGTGTCTCATTACGAGACAGTGGCAGGGGCGGAGGCAGGGGGCGGAACACACCTTCCGCGGGCCCATGTCGGTTCCGCCGGGGCGCCCGATACGGTGAGAGGCGTCGTGACCACCACCGAAGACTCCCCCGCCCGCCCCGCCCTTGCCCCGCTGCGTCAGGCACGCGAGCGGTTCCTGACAGGGCGCCCACTGCCCGACGGCGTACCGGACGAGGTCGTCGCCGCGTGGCGCCGTGCCCGCTTCTTCGGCGTGCCGCACGACCTGAGGGGACCCGCCAGGCCGCTACCGGCGGCGAAGTCGGCCCTGCTGTCCGCGGCGCGGCCCGTGCTCGAACGGCTCGCGCCCGCCCTCACCCCCGGGCAGTCGTCGCTCGTCCTCACCGACGAACGGCTGCGCGTGCTGTGGTCGGCCGGGAGCGCGCCCGTCAACGCGACATGCCGCGACCTCTCCGAGCAGGAGGTCGGACACAACAGCGCGGCCCTCGCCCTGCGTACACGCCGCCGCGCGGAGGTGCACGGCCCCGAGCACTTCCTCGACCTGTGGCAGGACGTCTCCGCCGTCAGCGTCCCGGTGTTGGCCCCGGAGAGCGGTCAGGTGCTGGGCACGGTGACCGTCGCCTCCGGCCTCCGCACCGGGTGTACGCCCCACCCCGGCGCCGCCCTCGCCGAGGCCACTGCGACGGCCGTCGAGGCAGAGCTGCTGGCACGGTCACGCACACCGGAGCGGGTGCTGCTCGACGCCTACCAGCGCGCCACCGCACGGCCGGGCGCGGCGGTTGTGGCCCTCGACAGGAGGAACCGGCTGCTGAGCGAGGCCGCGGCGGAAATGGTCTCGCCGGGGGCGATGGAACTGCTGGAGCGGAACGCTGCCGCGAGCGGTTGGGGTGAAGGCGCGGCGACGGGCTCGGACCGCGAGGAGGCGAACTCGGGTTGCGGGACGCCGGGGGCGCAGCCGTGCGGTTCGACCCGCGCGGGTGCGTACGACCTCGTGCTTCCCGACGGCGTCGGCACGGCGCACGTCACGCCGGTACGCCACCGGGGCACAGTCATCGGTGTGGTCGCCGTGCTCGAACCGCCCGTCGGCGGGACGACGCCGGCCACCGGGCCGCCGGCCGTCGCGCTCGCCGGGCGTTCGGTGCCCTGGCGGCATGCGACGACGCGCGCGACGGAGCTGGCTCGCTCCCGGGAGCCTCTGCTGCTGACCGGCGAGCGAGGGATCGGAAAGACGGCGCTGGCGCGGGAGTTGCTGACCCGGCGCGGGGACCGGGATCCGCTCGTCGTGGACGCGGCGGAGGGACCGGTCGACAAACTCGGCGCCTGGGCCGGGGCGTTGGCGGAGGACCGCGTGCTCCTGCTGCGCCATGCCGAGCGGCTCGCCCAGCCCGACGTCGCCGCCCTCAACGCCGCCCTCGAAGGGCATCCGAACGCACCTCTGCTCGTCACCTACACGCCCGGGACTCCCCCGGGACCCTGCCTCCAGCGTCTGCTCGACACACTCGCCGCGCGATCCGTGACTCTGCCGGCGCTGCGTGAACGCCCCGAGGACATCAAGGAGTTGCTCACGGAGCTGGCGCCGAAGCCGGTGCCGGGACGGCCTCCGCTCACCTGGACCCTGGACGCCCTGCGGGCCATGGAGCAGCACCCGTGGCCCGGGAACGTCACGGAACTCATCCACCTTGTACGGACGTTGGCCGAGCAGCGGCGGGCGGCGGGGCCGGTACGGCGGGCCGAACTGCCGGACCTCGTCCGGGAGGGGCCCGCGGCACGGCAGCTGAGCCCGATGGAGCACGCCGAGCGCACCGCCATCCTGGAGGCACTGCGCCGGCACGGCGGCAACAAGGCACGCGCGGCGGCGGCACTGGGAATCGCCCGCGCGACGCTGTACCGAAAACTGCGGGGTTACCGGAGCTGAAAGCTCCCGACGCCCGCACCTGCTGATGCTCACCGCCCCGCTGGGCCCAGCTCAGACAGTCGGCGCACCGGCTGCGCCGGAACCGGGTGCTGCTGGTGAGCGAGGCGTACGACATCGGGTACACCCCCGGTCACCGACGCCGAGGACGAGACACTCACACGGGCGCGACTGGTCCACATCGATCAGTACTACCTGCGGGTCGACACCATCGCCGCGGTGCGTACTCCCGGATCCCGGGACGGAATCGGAGCCTTTTGAGCCTGTTTCCGAGTGTTCACCAGCTGATTCCGGCCGCCACCGGCAGGTGGTCGCTGCCGGTGCCCGGCAACACCCACGAGCTCTCCGGCTCCACTCCCCTGACCAGGATCTGGTCGATCCGCGCCACCGGGAAAGACTCGGGCCAGGTGAAGCCGAAGCCGTCCCCGGCCGCGCTCTGGGCCGAGCGCAGTTGTGAGGTGAGGCCGGCGAAGGCGCGGTCGTCCATGGTGCCGTTCAGGTCGCCGAGCAGCACCACCCGCTCGTTCCGCTCGGCGGCGACGGCCTCGCCGAGCGCCTGCGCGTTTCTGTCCCGCGAGTCCGTCCGGAAGCCTTCCCTGGGATTCACCCGAGCCGACCCCAGGTGGGCCACATACACCGCCAGCGGACCCTGGTCCGTGGCCACCGTGGTGCGCAGCGCCCGGTTGTAGGCCAGCTTGACCTCGGCCGGCTTGGTGTCCCCCAGCGGCCCGACGTCCTGCTTGATGTCGACCGGCCGGGTGTCGGACAGCGGCAGCTTGCTCCACAGCCCGACCGTGCCCAGCACCGCGTGGTACGGGTACGCCTTCGCCAGCCCCTTCTCGTACGTACCCCTGGCCTGCTGGGTCAGCTCCTCCAGTGCCAGCACGTCCGCACCGGAGGCGGCCAGGTCGCGGGCGGTGCCGGCCGGGTCGGAGTTGTCGGCGCCGACGTTGTGGCTGACCACGGTGAGGTCGCCGCCCGGGTGGGACTTGTCGCCGAGCAGCCCGCCGAAGAGGTTCAGCCACACCGTGACCGGCAGCAGCAGCGCGGCCACCGCGGAGGCGGAGCGGCGCCACAGCGCCCCGGCCAGCAGCACCGGGACGAACAGGCCGAACCACGGCAGGAAGGTCTCCACCAGGCTGCCGAGGTTCCCGATCCGGTTCGGGATCTGCGCGTGCAGCAGCATGAGCAGGCCGAGCAGCAGCGCCAGTGCCGCGAGCACCGGGCCCCGCTTCCAGGGGCCCGGCCGGGCCCCGATTCGGATCACCCGGCGGATGTCCGCGCGCCAGGTACCGGGGCCGGTGTCCTGGTGGCCGGTGCCGGTGTCCCGGCGGCCTGCGCCGCCCTGTCCGGTCTCCGCCGCGTCCGCCGCGTCCGCCGTATCCGCCCTATCTGCCGTATCTGCCGTATCTGCCGTATCCGCCCTATCCGCCCTATCCGCCCTATCCGCCTGCGCCATCGTCGGTCCTCGCTCGCTGCCGGTCACTGCTGAATCCTCGGGTCCTCGGTGGGGTCGGCATACATGCGCGGGCAACCGCGATCGATCGCGTCGGCGCGCAGTTCGTAGTGCCAGGGTTCGTTCCGGTAGATCTGGCACAGCCCGTACCCGGCACCGTGCTCGGACAGCCACGCCGTCGCGTCGGAGCGCCCGATGTCGACCGCGTCCCCCGACACGTGAGGAGACGTCGCCGCGGTCGCCACCCACCGGGCGGCCTCGTCCTCGGACCCGTACTTGGAGACCGCCTCGCGAAGAAGCTGGTTCTGGTACTCCGGGGAACGCCAGCCGCTGTTGACGTGGAACTCGACTCCGTCGTCCTCGGCGGCCGTCGCGGCCCGGCGGAGTGCCTTGAGTAACTCTGGATCGAGGTTGGCCACGGCCGGAGTCGCGTCATCGAAGACCGTCACGCCGTCGGGGACGACACCATCGGCCTCGCCGAGCGCGGCACGGTGCTCACTGCGAAGAGTGTTCAAGGGTGATACGGCCGAGGAGGACGACGACTTCGACACCTGGTAGCCGAGGGCCGCGGTGATCACCGCCAATACGGCTATCAGGCCGACGCCGAGTAACTGGCGAATGCGGCGGGTCGGCGTTCGTGCCGATGGTGGGGTTCGAGTCATACCGCCAGTGAAGGCAGCGCGGTGTTGCCGGCACGTATGCGGTTTTCGATACGCCGACGATATGCGCCGGCTCGTAGCATCGAGAGCATGCGTGTGCTGATCGTCGAGGACGAGCCCTATCTGGCAGAGGCCATCCGCGATGGCCTGCGCCTGGAAGCGATCGCCACCGACATCGCCGGTGACGGCGACACCGCTCTGGAACTGCTGAACGTCAACACGTACGACATCGCCGTCCTCGACCGCGACATCCCCGGCCCTTCCGGCGACGAGATCGCCAAACGCATCGTCGCCTCCGGCAGCGGCATGCCGATCCTCATGCTCACCGCGGCCGACCGGCTCGACGACAAGGCCTCCGGGTTCGAACTCGGCGCCGACGACTACCTCACCAAGCCGTTCGAACTCCAGGAACTCGCGCTCAGGCTCAGAGCACTCGACCGCAGACGTGCTCATCACAGGCCTCCCGTGCGGGAGATCGCCGGTCTGCGGCTGGATCCGTTCCGCAGAGAGGTCTACCGGGACGGCCGCTACGTCGCGCTGACCCGGAAACAGTTCGCCGTGCTCGAAGTCCTCGTCGCTGCCGAAGGCGGTCTCGTCAGCGCCGAAGAGCTGCTGGAACGCGCGTGGGACGAGAACGCCAACCCGTTCACCAACGCCGTGCGCATCACCGTTTCGGCACTGCGCAAACGGCTCGGCGAACCCTGGCTGATCGTCACCGTGGCCGGCGTCGGCTACCGCATCGACACAGCACCCGGCACCGGACGCGCGGGAGGAGACCGTGGATAGGCAGCCTGGTCTGAGCGTTCGCGTCAGACTCACCCTCAGCTACGCGGGCTTCCTCATGATCGCCGGCGTCCTGCTGCTCGCGGCGGTGTGGGTGTTCCTCCTGCGTTACGTCCCCGATCGCGCGATGCTCACCAACGCCGATGCCGACAGCCTCACGCACGGTGTTTTCCCCGTCCGCTCCGCCCTCCTGGATGTCTTCGCTCCGAGAGCAGCCGCGGTACTGGTGTTCCTGCTGGTGTTCGGCCTCGTGGGAGGGTGGATCCTCGCCGGCCGGATGCTCGCCCCCCTGACCCACATCACCGACGCCACACGCATGGCCACGAACGGATCGTTCTCCCACCGAATCCGGCTACCGGGCCGCACGGACGAGTTCCGCGAACTCGCCGACGCCTTCGACACGATGCTCGCCCGGCTCGAAGCACACGTCGCCGAACAGCGGAGATTCGCGGCCAACGCCTCTCACGAGTTGCGCACACCGCTCGCGATCTCGAAGGCACTTCTCGACGTGGCCCGCACCGATCCGAACCACGACCCCGGCGAGGTCATCGACCGCCTCCACGCCGTCAACACCAGGGCGATCGACCTCACGGAAGCACTGCTCATCCTCAGCCGCGCCAACCAGCGGTCCTTCACCCGAGAACACGTCGACCTGTCCCTCACGGTGGAAGAAGCCACCGAGACGCTCCTCCCCCTCGCGGAAAAGCACGGCGTCACCATCGAGACCTGCGGCGACATCACCCCCACCATCGGATCGCAAGCCCTCCTGTTGCAGCTGACCACGAACCTCGTACACAACGCGATCGTCCACAACCTGCCCGAACAAGGCACCGTGTGGGTCAACACCGGCCTCCGCCCCGACCGTGTGGTGCTCACGGTCGAGAACACCGGCGAGAAGGTCACCCCGCAGATGGCCTCGGCACTCACCGAACCATTCCAGCGCGGCACCGAACGCATACACAACGACCACGCAGGAGTCGGCCTCGGCCTGGCAATCGTCAAAACCATCACCCACGCCCACGACGGAGTACTCACCCTCACCCCGCGCTCCGCCGGCGGGATCCGCATCACTGTGGAACTACCCGCGACATCCCCGAACACCGACGGGTGAGGAATCGGGTGTCGTCCCAGGTGGAGGCGGCTCCAGCACTACGGCCCACACGTCAGCGAGTCCGGGGTCCTCAGCGATCCGGATGACCGCGAGGACGATGTCCAGGCGATCTCTCATCGTGTCCGGCACGTCGATCGGCCGGCGAACACGCGACACCGCGACTGCGAGCCCTCAGTCCCGGGGCCGGTACCGGGGAGAAAGTTTGGAATTCCCGACCTCTCGTCGTCCGCCCATCCCACTGCTAGCCTCCGCTTCGGGAACCGGTTGCCGAAAGTGTTGCCGCACTTCCCAGGGGTGGGCGACCCCCGGACGGCGGACAAGTCGCCTCCGGGGCGGAACGAGAGGTCGAGGATGACGAGGAAGATCAGCGGTGACATCGCGGGCCGGCGCACGATCCGGGACGTGGCGGCCAAGGCCGGAGTGTCCGCGTCCACGGTGTCGCGGGTCCTCGCCGGGGACTACCCGGTGAGCACGTCCACCCGCACCCGCGTGATGCGGGCGGTCCGCGAACTGGACTACGTCGCCGACGCGCGCGCCAAGGCGATCGCCGGCGTCGGCACGCCGACGCTCGCGTTCGTCCTCGACGACATCACCGGCCCGTCGTTCGCGCACATGGCGCACGGTGTGGAACGCGAGGCGACCCGGCTCGGCCATCTCTGTCTGGTGTGCAGCACGGAGGGCGACGCCGAACACCAGCTGGAGTTCATCGAGATGATGCGCGCCCAGCGTGCGGCCGCCGTGATCCTGGTCGGCGGCACCGCGGACACGCCCGAGTACCGCGAGCGCATGGCCCGTATCGCCGACTCCCTGGCGTCCGCGGGATCACGACTCGTCCTCTGCGGCCGGCCGCCCCTGGACCCGGGCGCGCCCGTCACGGTCATCGAGTACGACAACGAGAGCGGGGCGTACGCACTCTGCGCCCACCTCCTGGCGCAGGGCCACCGGCGCGTCCTGTTCCTCGGCGGCAAGCCGTCCAACACCACGGCCCAGGGCCGCGAACAGGGCTACCTGGCCGCCCACCGCGCCCGCGGCGTCGAACCGGACCCGGACCTCCGCCTCTCCGGCGACTTCACCCGCGACTCGGGCCACCGTCTGATGCGCCAAGCCCTCGCCCAGGGCCTGGAGTTCACGGCGGTGATGGCCTCTACCGACATGGTGGCATCCGGTGCCCTCACGGCACTCCACGAGGCCGGCCTGTCCGTCCCGGGCGATGTCTCCCTCGCCGGTTACGACGACATCCCCTTCGCCCGGGACCTCCACCCGCCCCTCACCACGGTCCACGTCCCCTACGAGGAACTGGGCCGCCTGGCCGTCCGCACAGCCCTCAGCCGGGCACCGGACGCCCCGGACGAACACCTCCTCCTGGGTACGCACGTGGTGGTACGGGACTCGGTGGCACCGCCGGGAGGCACGGCCCGGTGACCGGGTGACACCGCCCACCCAGGCCTGGCCTCGCACGGCGTGCAAGCCGCCCGGAAACAACGAAGTAACCGGTAACCATGCAGCGTCGCGCCACCGGATCACGGCGGCCGCACATCCCCGCAGAAACACTGTTGCGTAAGCGGTTTCTCAGCCGATCCGAAATCTGCCGTCAATGTGCGCACCACTCGCCGGAACCCGCGCGATTGCCGCGTAGGCCGTCCTGACCTGCGCGGACAGTCCCACCTCTCAGCGCGCCCAAGGCGTCCCGTGCTCACCTCCTGGACAACTCGGCGCAACAATTTCGACTCGGCCTCTTGATACACGCCCGACAGTCCGCCTACTGTCCCCGGCAGCAACCGGTTTCTACGACTTCTGCTCGGCCATCCCCCACAGCCGCGAGCCGATGCTTCCGGCAGCCGTTCCTGGTCATCACCAAACCGCCGCCCCCCGATCCGAGAACGTCCTCCTCCCGAAGGATCACGGTCAGATGAACTCCACCAGCCCCCGCAGAAGAGTCGCCCGCACCGCCATAGCGGGCCTCGCGCTGACAGGTCTGCTCTCCGCGTGCGGCGGATCCGGCTCCGGGGACGACGAGTCCTCAGGGTCCTCCGGCCCGGTCACCCTCCCCTTCTGGGGCTGGGCCAACGGCCACGAGGCCCTCGTCAAGGCGTTCAACGCGAGCCACAAGGACATCGAGCTCAAGTACACCAAGGTCACCGACCAGCTGGCCATGCAGAAGCAGCTGACCAACGCCGTCAAGGCCGGCAACGCGCCCTGTCTGCTGCAGAACACCGCCGAGTACGTGACGACGTGGGTCTCGCAGGACGCGCTCGCCGACATCACCAAGTACGTCGAACCCAGCAAGGACGAGTTCAACGCCGGCGCCTGGGCCAGTGCCGGGGTGCAGGGCAAGATCTACGGCGTACCCACCAGCTCGGCGCCCGCCTTCACCATCTACCGCACCGACGTCTTCAAGAAGTACGGCCTGAAGCCGCCCACGACCTGGGACGAGTTCATCGCCGCCGGCAAGGAACTGAAGAAGCACGACATCGAGATCACCAACTACGCCGGTGAGGACCCGAGCACCCTGGAGGTGCTCGCCATGCAGGCCGGTGCGCACTGGTACTCCATCGACGGCGATGCCTGGAAGGTCGACTTCGAGGACGAGGGCAGCCTCAAGGCCGCGGAGGTGATCCAGGAGATCATCGACAACAACCTCAACTCCAAGCTCTCCTTCGCCGACTACGCGGCCGTGCAGCGCAACTACGACACCGGCGGCACGGTCACCCGGCAGATCTCCACCTGGCAGATGGCCGGCATGGTCCAGAACTTCACCAAGTCCCACGGCGACTGGGCACTGTCCCCGTGGCCGACGTTCAAGGGTGAGGCGGCCAAGACTCCGGCCGGGACCAACCAGAGCGGTGGCGTGACCCTGGTGACCAAGCAGTGCGAGAACCAGGAGCAGGCCGCCGAGGCCGCCCTGTGGATGTCCACCAACAGCGGCGCCGTCAAGACCATGGCCAGCCCGACCACCGGCAACGGCGTCATGCCGGCGCTGGCCGACAGCGACGCGTACGTCGCCGAGGCGATCTCCGACAAGCTGCTCGGCGAGAACTACGAGCCGGCCAAGAAGGTCGTGACGGACAGCCTGGGCACGGTCACCACCGACTGGGTCTACGGCCCGAACTGGACCGCGATGTTCACCGAGCTGCAGGCCGGCTGGGCCAAGGTCATGAACAAGGAGCAGAAGGTCACCGACCTGCTGGCGCACATGCAGGAATGGACGGTCGACGACCTGAAGTCCCGCGGCATCAGCGTGAAGAGCTGAGGCAACACCGCATGATCCGCTCCCAGCGCTGGAAGGGTGCCGCCTTCACGGTGCCCTTCCAGCTCGGTTTCGTCTTCCTCTATCTGGTGCCGATCGGCTATGCCGTCCACCAGTCCCTCTTCCTCCAGCAGCAGTCGGGCCTCGGCCTCGGCGGCGCGACGGAGAAGTTCGTCGGTCTGGACAACTACCAGCAGGGCCTCACCGACTCGGCGTTCATGAACTCCGTCCTGCGGGTGTTCCTGTTCGCCTGTGTCCAGATCCCGGTGATGCTCGCCATCAGCCTGCTGCTCGCCCTGTTCCTGGACGCGCTCACCTCACGGCAGGCCGGCCGGTTCCGCATCATGCTGCTGGTTCCGTACATGATCCCCGGGGTGGTCGCGGCCATCGTGTGGATCAACCTGTACAGCCCCGAGGTGGGCCCGCTGACGCCGCTGGGCGAGCTCTTCGGGTTCGACTGGAACTTCTTCGCGCCCTCGATGGTCTGGCCGTCGATCGGCAACCTGCTGACCTGGCACGGCATCGGCTACAACATGGTGATCATCTACTCGGCGCTCCAGGGGGTGCCCCGCGAGCTGTTCGAGGCGGCCCGGCTCGACGGTGCCTCCGAGTCGCGCATCGCGCTGAGCATCAAGATCCCGTACGTGCGCGGGGCGCTGGTACTGACCGGTCTGCTCTCGGTCATCCAGATGCTGCAGATCTTCAACGAGCCCGCGTTGTTCCGGAACGTCACGCCACAGACGGTCAATGACAGCTTCACCCCGATCATGATCATCTACAACCAGGCGTTCAACGCCGGCAACTACAACTACGCCGCGGCCCTGTCGGTGCTGCTCGCCCTCATCCTCGGCGTGGCCTCCTTCCTCTTCTACCGGCTGACTTCGAAGGAGGTCGACTGATGGCGCTGACGGAACACCGCAAGAACAGCACCGAGCGGCCCCCCGTCCCTCCCGTCCGGCGGCGGGCCCGTCCCGACGGCGGTTCGCGCGGGCGGGGCGGCCAGCGGTTCATCCTGGTCGGTCTGGCGCTGGCCAGTGCGTACAGCCTCTTCCCGGTGTACTGGCTGATCGTCGCCGCCACCAAGGACCGGACCGGGCTGTACCAGAGCAACGGCCTGTGGTTCTCCGGCATGCACCTGTGGGAGAACCTGCAGCAGGTGTTCACCTACGACGACGGCATCTTCCTGCGCTGGACCGCCAACTCGTTCCTGTACGCGGGCGTCGGCTCCCTCGGCGGCACCCTGCTCGCCCTCGCCACCGGCTACGGCCTCGCCCGCTTCGACTTCCCCGGACGCAGTGTGGTGTTCGCGTGCGTGGTGGGCTCGTTCCTGATCCCGATCGCCCTGCTGACGCTCCCGCTGTACCTGCTGTTCTCGGAGATCGGCCTGGTCGACACACCCTGGGCGATGCTGATCCCGTGCCTGATCAACCCGTTCAGCGTGTATCTGGCCAAGGTGTACACCGAGGCGACGATCCCGTTCGAACTCCTGGAGGCGGCCCGTATCGACGGGGCCGGCGAGCTGCGGATCTTCTTCAGCATCGTGCTGCGGATGATGACCACGGGCGGTGCCACGGTCTTCCTGCTCGCCTTCGTCAACACCTGGAACGCGTTCTTCCTGCCGCTGACGGTCCTGCGCGGCGAGGAGAACTGGACCCTCAACCTGGGCCTGTACAACTGGACCGGCCGACGGCTGGAGTCCGGCGTCGACCTGACCAGCCTGGTCCTGACCGGGGCGCTGCTGTCCATCGTGCCGATGGCGATCATGATGATCGCGATGCGCCGCTACTGGCGGTCGGGCGTCACCCTGGGAGCCCTCAAGTGATGACATGGGGCCGGTCCCCCTCCGGGGAAACCGGCCCCACCTTCGCTGACGCCTACTTGGCGTACGTCAGCGTGCCGAACCCGAGCTGGTCGAAACCGCCGCTGTTGGGCCCGTAGTCACCTCCGCCGCCCTCGGGCCGCACGCTCTCGGCCATGGCGGTGATGTACGGGACGGACAGCCCGCGCCGGCGGGCGTAGTGGTAGTGCAGGATGTCCCAGACCGGTCTGGCCTGCCCGCGGCCCGCCGAGGAGATGACGGTCTGGGACTGCTGGGCGCAGTTCTGTCCGGTGCCCCAGGTGTAGGTGGTGAAGGGGACGTTCTGGCCGAGGTTGTACTTGGCGACGTACTGGGCGGCCTTCATGAACCGGTTGTTGTCGTAGCCGTACAGGTCCTCGCCCTGGGACCAGGCCATTTCGCAGAAGGCGCCCAGCTGGCCGATGCCCATGACGGTGTGGCCCTGGTCGCGGCCGGACTCCTGGTACTGGGCGAGCCCTTCGCTGTCGTACAGGAAGGGCACGGCTTTCCTGATGGCGCCGTTTCCCGCGCCGTTCTTGAAGTAGTTGACCGCCTGGTCGTACTTGGCCCCGTCGTCGCACAGGATCCCGATCGCGAGGACCGAGTTCATGTTGCACAGGTCCCAGTTGGCCCAGTAGTTGGTGATGCAGGCGTCGTTGTGGTTGGTGAGGAACTGGTTGTTGAGCGGGTAGAAGACGTCGAGCATCATCCGCTTGAACCGGTCGAGGTCGAACCCGCTGTAGCCGCGCATGAGTTCGGCGGCGTTCGCGAACTGGTAGCCGTAGATCCCGGCGGCCAGGAAGCGGTCGGCGTTGCCCGTGACGGTGGTCAGGGTCGCCGACCAGGCGTTGAGGATCCGTACCGCCGCGTCGCCGTTGGCCGTCGTACCGGCGATCTTCCAGCGCAGGGCGTTCTGGTAGGCGGCGTGGATGTCGTTGTAGAGGAGGCCGTAGTTCTCGCCGGTGCCGCCACGGACGACGGTGGCCTGCGGGCGGGGCGTCCAGGTGGCGGCGGAGTGGGAGTTGGCGGTCAGCCGGTTCCAGCCGGCCAGCCACGGGTCGTCGCCCGCGGCGACCCGTACTTTGGCCCGGTTGAGTTCGCCGTAGGCGTGCACCATGCCGGGGTGGGTGAAGGTCGCCGGGGCGGCCCCGGCCGTGCCGCCGGTGAGGGCGGTGGCCGAGGCTCCGACGGCCAGCGCGGCGGTGAGACCGCCGGCGGTCCTCAGCAGACCGCGGCGGCTCAACTCGGTTGGGTTCTCCGGTGTGTTGTGGGGGGATGTGCGGCTCTTGCGGCTCATAGCTGTGCATCTCCAATCCATGAAGGATGGATCTAGGTGGGGGTGATGCTCACCTCGCTGAACTGCGTGGTGCAGCGGGCCAGGGGTGCGCGCGAGCACACCACGAGACCCACGTAATAGGGGGCGTCGCCGAAGCCGGGGATCTCTCCCGCGGCGAGGGGGGTCCAGCTGACGCCATCATCGGTGGAGACGGCTGCGGCGAAGGCAGTCCCGGTGCGCTTCAGCCGCAGCAGACAAGGGAGTTGGACGGAGCCGGTGCCGGTGGTGGTGAAGTCGGAGCGTCCCGCCACCGTCTTGCGCAGCATGAGCTGCGCGGTGGTTCCGCCGGTGACGATCGCCCCGGCCGCCTGGTCGAACGGTGACGGGGACTTGGCCATGAGCAGGCCCACCCGGTCGGCGGTCGCCCCCGCGCGGGAGAGGAGCCGGGCGGTGATCTCGCAGTCGCCGGTCACCGGGCGGCGCATGAACTGGCCGGTCATTCCCTGGTTGTTGACGCTCAGGTCGGTCCCCGCACCCCGCACGACGAAGGTGTCCCCGTCGGTACTCGTGATGCCGGGGGTGCGCACGGAGACCACGCCGTACGTTCCCAGGTCGCGCTCGTCCACGACCACGTCGCCGAGATCGCCGTACGTCCAGGGCGCGGGCGGGGGCGTACCGACCGTGAGGGTGAGGGTGCCGCTCGCGTCTCCGGCCGCGTTGCCCGCGGTGGTCGTGACGCTGAACTCGCCTGTCTCGTCCGGGATTCCGGAGATCAGCCCCGACCGGCGGTCGACACTCAGTCCCTTGGGCAGGCCGCGGGCGGAGAACCGTACGGGCTCGTGCGAAGCCCCGACCAGATGGCGGAAGGGCACACCGCGGTTGGCGAACGCGGCGGTCGCGGAGAGCGGCTCCGGCGTGGAAGGGCGCGGCATGACGGCGCTGTCCGGCGCCGAACTCGGGCCGTGTCCACGGGTGTTCGTCTTCGCGACGGCGTAGTGGTACGTGGTTCCGGGCGTCCCGGTCCCGTCCGCGTACCGCTGCCGGGTGCCGAACCCGACCGGGCCGACGTCGGTGGCGATCCTCTCGTACGGTCCGTCGGCACGTGTGGCCCGCAGCACCGTGTAGCGGGCCGAGAGGTCCGGGTCGGTCCAGGTCAGCTCGACGGCGTCGGCTCCGGTGGCGGCCTTCAGGTCGGTGGCGGTGCGGACGGGGCGGGGCACGGACCAGACCGGGCCGCCGGCCGATGTCACGCTGACGTTGTCGAAGGCTCCGGTGCCGGTCTCGGCGTACTCCTCGTCGACGCCCAGGCAGGAGGTGAGGACGAGCCCCGCGTACGCGGTTCGCCCCAACTCGACCTCGGTGGAGCCGACTTCGGTCCAGCGGACGCCGTCCGGTGAGATGGATCCGGTGCAGCGCCTGCCCTTCCGGGCCACCCGCACCCAGTACGGCGCCCGCAGCCGGTAGCCGTCTCCCGCGCCCTCCACGTACGGGGCTTCGAGCGGGGTCGCCGACTCCGGCAGGACGCCGAGGTCGGAGATCGGGAAGGACGCACCGGTGGTGATCGCCTGCTGCTGGGAGGGCGGTACGGGTGTGCCGCCGGTGCCGGAGGTCTTCGCGCCGGCCGTCGGGCGGGTGGTCCAGACACCGCTCCAGGTGTGCAGCGGCAGTCCCTGGATCAGCATCGAGGCATGCGGGGCGGCCGCGTCGAGGGAGCCGCGGACGGTGACGCCGACCTTGGAGTACTGCGAGCTGAGCGGCCATACGATGCGTGCGGTGACCGTGCCGTCGCCGCGCAGCGGCAGATGCGCCAGGCGGTAGGTGTCCGCGGTGCCGCCCGCCTCCAGCACGAAGCGCTCGCCGTCGAAGGCGGCGGAGCCCGGCACGCGTACGTCACCGACGTCCCGTGTCGACCAGGGCGCGGGAAGTCCGGCGGCCCCTGCCGCCCAGCCCGAACTACCGCTCTTGCCTTGGTCGTTGACGGCCGTGACGGTGTAGTAGTACGTCCGCCCTGCGCGTACGTCGCGGTCCGTGTACGGGGCCTTGTCGAGCCCGGACGCGAGTTGCTCGTACGGCCCCTCGGGCCTGGTGGAGCGGCGCAGCGTGTAGCCGCTCGCCCACGCGGACGGCAGCCAGGACACAGTGACACCGTTCTTGTCTCCGACGGCTGTGAGCCCGGCGGGAGCGGCGGGCGCCGTGGGAGAAACCTTCGCGTCGGCGTAGGTCAGGGTCCCCCAGCTCGGCAGATCGTCGTTGCTGCCCTCCACCACGCGGGTCCCGCCGGTGCCTCGGAAGAGGACATTGCGGGTGTAGGGGGCGTCGAGGCCGCGTACACCCGCGTAGTGCGCGTACGCCATCTCGTAGATCGGCGGGAGGTTGCCGCGGACCTTCTCCGAGACGGTCGTCTTGACGTACTTGCCGGTGCGGTCGAGGTCCGGGGTGAAGGGGACGTCGCCGCCGAGGTTGTAGCGGGCGGCGTACTCGACGTTCGCCAGCAGTCGGTTGCCGTCGAAGCCGTACAGGTCGACACCCTGGTTCCAGGCGACCTGGGCGGCGTCGGCGTGCAGGCCGACGGCGAGCTGTTCGTGGCCCTGGTCGCGGCCGCTCTCCTGGCCCTGGCCCGCGTCGGTGACGATGCGGTTGCGGACACTGCCGTTGCCCGCGCCGGCCGCGGCGAACCGCAGGGCGTCCTCGAACAGGGTGCGGTTCTCGCAGAACACCCCGATGGCGAGGATGGTTTGCAGGGCCGTCAGGTCCCAGTTCCCGTTGGCGTACAGCATGTAGCCGGACACTGCCGGATACCAGACGCGCAGGAAGGACTCCTCGCAGCGCGCGATGTCCGAGTCCGCCCATCCGTCGTAGTCGCTGTGCCGCAGCAGTTCGGCCGCGTTGGCGAACTTGAAGCCCTGGAGCCCGGCGCCGAGCGGACCGTCCGCACCGGTGACGCCGGTGAGGGAGGCCGACCAGGCGTTGAGGATGTCGCGTGCCTTGTCGGCGTGGGCCCGCTCCCCCGTCACGCACCACATCAGCGCGTTCTGGTAGGCGGCGGCCGAGTCGGCGACCGCCTGGTTCATGAAGTTGCTGGGCCCGCGGCCCCACGTGGTGATCTGGCCGGTGTTCTGGACGGTGTAGGTGGACTTGGAACGGGCGTGGGCCGCCATCGCGGCGAACCCGGAGGCGATCGGATCGCGGTTCTCCGCCACCGCGGACCGCATCCGGTCCAGGTCCTCGCGGGAGTGCAGGAGGCCGGGATGCGTGAAGGCGAACGTCGATTCGGTGGCCTGGGCCCAGGCGGGCGCGGCGGAGACGGACAGCAGTCCGCCTCCGGCCGCGGCCGCGAGTCCCGCCGCGCCGAGGAACGACCGCCGGCTGAGGGGAAGCACGGGGTGGCTCCTTGTCACGGGTGCTGGACGGTGAGCTTGACGGACTTGGTCGCGGTACCCGCGGTGTTCGTGGCCGAGACGGTGATCGTGTAGGCGCCGGGGACCCGCGGGGTTCCGGAGATCTGGCCCGTCTTCTTGTCGACCTCCAGGCCTGCCGGCAGCCCGTCGGCGTCGAACGACGTCGGCAGCGCGGTCGCGGTGACGAGGTGGTTGAAGATCTGGCGGGCGGTGGCCGTGGCCTCACCGGCGCTGGTGATCTCGGGGGCCGCCGTCGAGGCCGCGGTGGCGGCGTCCAGGAAGCGGAGGTCCTTCACGTGCTCGTTGACGAACATCGGCACCTGGTCCTGGGTCAGGAACCAGCGCGGCTTCTCCTTCATGTTGTCGGAGATGACCAGGCCGTTGACCGCCAGGTTCTGGAAGGTGAGGTTCTTGATGGGGCGGTCCGCGTCGTAGCCGACCACGACGGCCATGTTGGCGTGCGTGCCGTCGTACTTCAGGTTCCGGACGTACACGTCCTCGATACCCCGGCCGGGCGAGGTGTTGTACCGGTTGGCCATGACCCGCATGTTGATCAGCTGGCCCCAGGTGAAGTCCTCGACCCGGACGTCCTGGATACGGATGTTGCGGATGAGGTTGCTGTCACCGGGGTTGATGGCGAAACAGCCCTGGTAGAGGACCTGCGGCTCGCGGTGCTGGAGGATGTCGATGTTGCTGAAGGTGACGTTCTCGATGGTCTCCGGCTTCTCCGGGTTGCCGTGGGTGCCCATGTTCACCGGGTGCGCGACATCGGCCCACAGGGTGGAGTCGCGGACGGTGATGTTGCGGCAGTCGCCGTAGTACTCCCAGCGATGGGCGTAGATGGCGATGCAGTCGTCGCTGTTCCGCATGAAGACGCCCTCGATGAGGACGTCCTCGCTGCTGAACACGTCGATGCCGTCGCCCCACTGGCCGTTGCTGTAGGAGTGCAGGTTGCGGACGGTGACCTGCTTGGACTGCCCGATCGTGCAGGAGTAGCCGGTCTTCGGGTTGAGGACGAGGATGCCGTCGATCTCGATGTTCTTGGAGAACGCGACCAGGGTGGCCGCGTCCGAGTCCCAGATGATGCCCCGGCCGAGCAGCCTGGCGTTCTCCACCTTGTTGAACTCCACCCGGGCCTTCAGCACCGCGCCGCCGGCCAGGTACACCGTCTTGCCGCTGGGCACCATCACCACGTTGTTCGGAACGGTGTGGATGCCGGGGCCGAAGTAGATGACGTCGGGGTCGTCCTCCGCCGGCCGCCGCGCCTCGATCGGGTTGGCGTGCAGTTGCAGGTTGTCGTAGAGGTTGCCGTCGATCTCGATGGAGAGGTTGCGCGGCTCGGTCAGGCTGAAGGTGATGGTGTCGCCACTCACCTCGTGCTCGATGTCGTACGACAGCGGGCGTATCCGCGCGTCCCCGATGGTGCCCTTGGACGAGGTGACCTCCACCTCCACCGTGCCGCTGAAGTCGAGACTGGCGACCGAGGAGTTCCTGATAATGCCGGCGCCGGTCTTCTCGTTGATGGTCTTCGTGCCGGCGCGCAGGACGGGCACCGCCTTCCATTCACCGCCGGGCTTACGGGCCTTGACCTTGAAGCTGGCGTTGAGCGGCAGGCCGGTCGGAGTGGGGTACACCACCAGCCGGTCGGCGGCCTCCGGTCTGTCCGCCGCGCTCGCCGTGCCGGTGGCCGCGCCGATCAGGGAGTACGCGGCGGCCGTGGCACCCGCGGCCTGGATGAGGGTGCGCCGGGACAGTCCGGTGCTCTGGTCGTCATTCATGGAGAAGTTCCTTCGCAAAAGGGGAGGGGCGAGACGGGGGGTGAACTGGGAGGGTGCGACGGCTACTTGAGGCCGGTGGTGGACATACCGGCGACGAACCCTCGCTGGGCGACGAGGAAGATCAGCAGGATGGGGACGACGTACATGACGGAGCCGGCGGCCAGCAGGTTGTTGACGGGCATACCGCCCTCCGTGACGTAGGAGGTCATGATGGCCACGGAGAGCGTGGTGCGGTCGCTGGACAGGAGCAGCATGGGGGCGATGAAGTCGCCCCAGGTCCAGGTGAAGGCGATCACGAAGCTCGCGGACAGGACCGGCCAGGACTGCGGCAGGAAGATCCGCCAGAAGATCGTGGCGTAGCCGCAGCCGTCGATGATCGCGGCCTCCTCCAGCTCCCGCGGCATCCCGGCGAAGAACTGCCGGAACAGGAAGACCAGATACGGAGCGGCCGCCAGCCCCCACAGCACCCAGGGCCAGTACGTGTCGACCATGCCGAGCTTCGCGAAGATGAGGTACGTCGGGAAGAGCGTGATCATCTGCGGCAGCATCATCGAGCCGAGCAGCACACCGAACAGGACCTTCTTGCCGGGGGCGTTGAGGCGGGCGAAGCCGAAGCCGACCCAGGCGGAGCTCAGGGTGACCAGGGTGGCGTAGATGAAGGCGATGATGAGCGAGTTGCGGGCGTAGCCCAGGAACTCGATGTCGGTGAAGGCGTCCGCGAAGTTGTGCCACTGGACCTGGTCGGGCAGCCAGTGCACCGGGGAGGCCGCCAGTTCGGGCGTGGTCTTCAGACCCGTGATGATCAGCCAGCCGAAGGGCCCGAGCATCAGGCCGGTGATCACGACGAGGACGGTGTAGAGGACGAGACGGGACGCGCGCACCCGCACCCGGCCCGTGGAGTCGGCGCTCCGGGCCGCGGAGTCTGCGCTCTTGGAGGGCACGGTCGTGGCGGTCACTTCTTCGCCTCCGGGTCGACGTTGTAGAACACCACACCCGACGTGAACTTGAAGATCAGTCCGGTCGCGATGAGGATCAGGACGAAGAGGACCCACAGGAGCGCGGAGGCGTAGCCGTAGCGGCCGAGCGCGAAGTACTCCGCGAACACGTGCATCATGTACATGTAGTTGGACTGCGGGATCGCGGTGACGCCCTTGGGGCTGGCGTCCGCGGCGAGCAGCATCGGCATGATGGTCTGGACCGAGGCGATCATCCCGGTCACGGTCTGGAAGAGCAGCACCGGCGAGAGCAGCGGCACGGTGATGCTGCGGAAGGTCCGCCAGGCGCTCGCGCCGTCGATCCGGGCCGCTTCATGGAGTTCGCGGGGTACGTCCTGGAGCCCGGCCAGCGAGATGATCATGACGTTTCCGGCGCCCCACAGCACGGCCATCAGGATCACGTAGCGGGCGTAGGGATCGTCGAGCCAGGCGATGGCGTCGATGCCGACGAAGTTCAGGATGCCGTTGGTGGCACCGGAGTCCCGGTTGAAGAGCTGCTTGAAGATGAGGCCGGCGCCGACCGGCGGGACGACGGCCGGCAGATAGAGCAGGGTGCGCCACAGCCCGCGCGCCTTGAGCGGACGGTTGACCAGGACCGCGAGCCCGAGCCCCGCGATGATCGACAGCGGTACCGAGGTGAGGGCGAACAGGCCGGTGCGCCCCAGGGAGTCCCAGGTCACCGAATCGGAAAGCAGCTCGCGGTAGTTGCCGAACCCGACGTAGCTCCAGTTGGGGGAGATGCCGTCGAAGGTGGTGAAGCTCAGCCACAGCGCGTACAGCATCGGGCCGACGGTCAGCAGCAGGAACCCGATGATCCAGGGCGAGGTGAACAGATAGAACGCCCGGTGCCGGCGGGCGGTCATGGAGGTCCGGGGCCGGTCGCCGGAGCGCGGGGCGCCGGTGCGCGCGGCGGACCGGGGCCGCTCCGCGACGGAGGGGATCTCGCTGACGGTCATCCCACCTGCTCCTTACCGCGCTTCATCTGCTCGTTGACGGACGAGTTGAGGCGTCCGGCGAGGGTGTCGACGGAGATCTGGCCGTTCATCGCGGCCGGGATCACCTGGTTGATGAGCGCTTCGAGCGCGTCCCACTTGGCGTAGGGGGTGAAGGGGGTCACCGAGAAGTGCTCCAGCTCGGCCTTCTGCACCCTGAGGACACGCTTCTGGTAGTCCTCCTTGTCCGGCATCAGCGGGTGGAGCGACTTCAGGCTCGGTATCCCCCAGCCGCCCTCCGCGCGTGCCTTGGCCGGCCCCTCGCCGAAGAACCACTCGAAGACCCGCCAGGCGGCGTCCTTGTTCCGTGCCTTCGTCGGCATCCACATGCCCGTGCCGCCCTGGCAGGAGCTGAGTCGCGGGCCGCCCTCGAAGACCGGGGCGGGGGCGAGGCGGGACACCTTCGCCACCTTCGGATCGGCGTTGATCATGCCGCCCAGCCAGTAGCCGTTGCCGGACATGGCCATCCGGCTCGCGACGTACGTGGGGCCGTCCCAGGTGTCGGGGTTGGGCTGGATGAGGCTCGGGCCGACCTTGGCCTTGGCGTAGTCCACGTACCAGGTCAGGGCCTTGCGGGCCTCGGGGGTGGTGAAGTCGACGCGGCTGAAGTCCTCGGAGAAGAGGCTGCCCCCGGCGGCGGCCGTCAGACTCGTGAAGAGGATGCCGAGGCCCAGGCCGTTGTAACTGCCGCCGTAGACGGTGGTCTGGCCCTTCTTTCGCTGGACCATGCGCTTGGCGTTCTCCAGCCACTCCTCGTACGTGATCGGCTCGGTCTCGGACGGGTAGTCGACGCCCGCCGCGTCGAAACGGGCGGTGTTGTACCAGAACATCGCGTCCTGGGAGAAGTCCTTCGCCATGCCGTAGCGGGGGCCCTTGCCCTGGGTGGTGCCGTCGTACCGCCACAGGTCGTTGGCCGGGTCCAGGTCGTCGGTCCTGAGGATCGTGGACTTGGCGAAGTACGGGTCCAGATTCTCGGCCACGCCCCGGGCGGCGATGTACGGCGTGTCCAGGGCGCCGATGCCGCGGACCAGATCCGGTGGGTTGCCGCTGGTGAGCATCGCGATCAGTCGGGTGATGTCGTCCTGCACCACGGTGATCCTGATGCCGAGTTCCTTCTGGGCCTGCTGGATCAGCTCCGCGGAGACGTCGTCGAGCTTGACCATCATCGTGATGCTCTCGCCGCCGCCGGTCGCGGCGCCGGCCACCTTCAGGGCGCAGCCGCTCAGCGCTGCCGCTCCGGCCGCGGCGCCACCCGCCGACAGAGCGAGAAACCGGCGGCGGCCCAACGGAGGGCTGGGGTGGGAGCCCATCAACGGCTCACCTCCTGCTTCGGATTGTGGGGAGACGGAAGGGGACGGAAGGGGACGGAAAGTTCGACTCGCATGGCAACCGGTTGTCATTGGTGGCTGCGCAGAGCTTCTTCCTGTCCGGAAACCGCGTCAAGAGTCCTGACGAACTTTCGAAAAGACCGGGCAGCCTCGAAGGCACGAACCAGCAGCCCGGAAGGTCACCCCGGAGCCTGCGACGGACGAACCATGAGCAGGCCCTGACGTCGCTTCTGGCTCAAACACCTTGGTATTGCACGGGATTGGCCAGTCAGCAGGACGCTCCGCCGACTCACCGGGCCGAACGATCGCCGGCGCGCCGATTTCGCGGCGGCTGATCGTCACGGACCGCGGGAGACGAGACAGCCATATCGACGGCCGGCCCAGAAACCGGTTGCGAGCGCGCAACACAATTGGGCAAAGGTCTCGCGCCAAATCTGCCGGTGGTCAGTACCGCTGGGCCTTGGACAGCCTCGGGGTCAGCACCGGCTCGGCGGGCTTTCGGCTGATGGCGAGCGGCTGCGCCTTCTCGCCGGGTCCGAGGTCCTCGGCGCCGACATACCGTGTCTCCACCGTCTTGCCGGCGGAGTCGAGGAAGTCGACGCGTACGGCGTACGAGGCCTTGGTGTCGGTCCTGTTGGTGATGGTGACGACGACGGCGAGCAGGCCGCCGGTCTGTGCCCTGGGTTTGCCCGTCATGGCCACGTCGGACATCGCGTTGCCCTGGCCCTTCACGTCCTTGAGGGCGTTCTCGGCGGCCTTGCCGGCCCGGGCCGTTTCCGCCGACACCGAGGCCTCGAAGGAGGACGCCGCGGCCGAGGCGGACGCCGCCGCCGCGGATCGCGAGGCGTGGGCCGACGCGACGGCAGACTCGGCCGCGGACGCCACGGAGGAGGGTGGTGCACCCGAGAAGGAGGCGGTGTCGGGAGCCGTCGGCCGCTCGCTGAACGGAGAGCTGGAGCCGCCGCCGTCGCTGTCGGTGCCGCACGACACCAGCGTGGCCGTGCCGGCCGCTGCCACGACCACGGCCAGTGCGACGGCGGCCGGACGGGACCGGCCCGTGCGCCATGTCCGGCGGGGCGACGTTGCGCTCATCGGGTGCTGTCCTCTCACGGATCGACGAAATAAACCATATGCCGGAAATTTCGGCAGGGCATGTCGTCGGTCCGTGTCCCTTCGGGCACGTGGGACGCAACTCGGTGGTCAGCGGCGCCGTACCGTCGCCGCTGACCACCGAACGCCTATTCACCCAGTTCCCGTATCTCGAACCAGTCGAAGTCGGCCGAGGTCCGGGTGCCGCCCAGGTCCTGTACGCAGACCCCGACGAACGCACCGGTGAACCGCAGCCGGTCCCCGTAGTCGTCGGAGAGCTTGCTCGCGTCCAGGGCCGGGCCCACGGGACGCCAGTCCGCCCCGTCCGGCGACGCGGAGAACCGGAGTTCCGCACCGTCGAATTGGGCCCGCAGGTACACCAACGGCCAGTCGCCCGTGGTGAGTTCACTGTCGGGCAGTTCCCCGTAGGCGCCGTTGTCGGTGAGGACCACGCCCAGCACCCGTCCCCTGCCCTCGACATGGGTCAGGCGCAGGTAGTAGTGCGTGGAGGTGTCGTACCAGCAGATGAGGCCCGCGAGTTGACTGAAGTGGGAGGGCCGGAAGTCGACGACCGTCGTCACCTCGGACCGCACCGAGGTGAGCCGCCGGGCGACCAGGCTCTGGTCGAACCGCGAGTGCGGGCTCTGCCTCCCGCGCAGCCGCAGATGTCCCGGACGTTCACCGAGGGTCAGCCAGTCGGCACTGGCGGACGAGCGAAGGGTACTCCAACTCCCGTCCAGTGACGGCGAGTTGAAGTCGTCCCGAACTGCCGGTGCGACGGCCGGTCCCGGCTCCACCCCCGTGGGTGCCGGGACCTCCAGGCTCGGCCGCCGCCCTCCGTCGGCCAGCCGCAGCCAGCCGTCGTCCGTCCAGGCCACGCGTTGCAGGCAGGTCTCCCTGCCCAGGACGCAGCGCGGCCCGTCGGGCGTCTGTACGGGTCGGGAGGCCAGGTGGGCGAGGTACCACTCCCCCTCCGGCGTCTCGACCAGTTCACCGTGGCCCGCCTTCTGCAGGGGCCAGTCGGGAACATCACGGGTCGTCAGCAGCGAGCCGTGCGGGTCCAGTTCGTACGGTCCGGTCAGCTCGCGCGAGCGGGCCATCAGGATGCCGTGGTTCCAGCCGGTGCCGCCCTCGGCGAGCATCAGGTAGTACCAGCCGCCGTGCCGGTAGACGTTGGGCCCCTCGATCAGCTCCTCGTTCGTGAGGACCGTACGCGGCTGCCCGATCAGGGCCCGTTTGCCGGCGTCGTACTCCTGGAGCACGATCCCGGCGAAGGAGGGCTTCCCTTCGCGCGGGTCCCACTGGATGTTGAGCAGCCAGCTGCGGCCGTCCTCGTCGTGGAAGAAGGACGGGTCGAAGCCCGAGGAGTTCAGGAACACCGGTTCCGACCACGGGCCGTCGATCGACGGAGCCGTGACCAGGTAGTTGTCGAGGTCCTTGTACGGGTGTCCGATGGTCCGCACGATGGTGTACACCAGCCAGAACTGCCCCTCGTGGTACGACAGCGAGGGCGCCCACACGCCCGCCGAGTCGGCGACTCCGCGCAGGTCGAGGAGGTCGGGGCGGTCCAGGATGTGGCCGGCCGGTTCCCAGTTGGCGAGATCGGTCGAGCGGTGCACGGGTACGCCCGGGAACCATTCGAAGGTGGAGGTGGCGAGGAAGTACTCCGCTCCGACGCGCAGGATGCTCGGGTCCGGGTGGAATCCGGGCAGCACGGGGTTGCGGATGTGGCCCGCGGTCATGCAGGTCCTTTCACAGGGGGTCGATGGGGCCGTGGGGCGGGTCAGCCCGTGACGGTCATGAGGGTCTGCCCTTGACGGTCACGAGGGTCAGCCCTTGACGGCGCCCTGCATCACACCGGCGACGATCTGCCGGGACAGCAGAAGGAAGACGACGAGCAGCGGCAGTACGCCGATGGCGGCGCCGGACAGGATGAGCGTGTAGTCGAGGGCGTAACCGCTGGCCAGCGAGGACAGCGCGGTCTGCACCGTCGGTGTCACGGACGGGTCGAGGACGATCAGCGGCCACATGAAGTCGTTCCAGCTGGCCATGAAGGTGAACATGGCCAGCACGGCGGCCTGCGGGCGGATCGCGGGCAGTGCCACATGCCAGAAGATGCCGAGCGTGGAGCAGCCGTCGACGCGGGCGGCCTCGACGAGTTCGTACGGCACGGACTCGTCGCAGGCCTGTCGCATCCAGAAGACGGCGAAGGCGTTGACGAGCGCCGGCACGATGACGGCCTGGAGCGTGGCGATCCAGCCCAGGTCCCCCATCAGCATGTACAGCGGGATCATGCCTAGTTGGGTCGGCAGCATGGCGGTGATCACGACCGCCACGAACAGCAGGTTGCGGCCGCGGAACGGCAGTTTGGCGAAGGCGAATCCGGCGAGCGAGGCGAGCAGTACGCAGCAGAAGGTGACCGTCGTCGAGATGATCATCGAGTTGCGCAGTGCCAGCCAGAAGTCGACGGTGTCGTAGACCCGCTGGATGTTGTGGAACAGGTTGCCGCCCGGCGTGAGGCTGAGCAGCGAGTCGCCGATCGCGGAGTTGTCGCGGGTGGGCAGCACGAAGGAGTAGTAGAGGGGGAAGAGGGAGGCGGCCAGGGCGCCGACCAGGGCCGCGTAGACGAGGTAGCCGGGTCGTCGGCCCGTCTCGTCGGCGCTCGGGCGTCGTTGGCGGGATTTCCGGGAGGGGCCGGCTTTCCGGGACGGGCCGGATTCGGGTGCGGTGCGCAGGGCGAGGGCCATGACGGCATCAGTCCTTCGAGGCGATGCGCCGCGACAGCGCGTAGTTGACGCCGGAGACGATGGCGATGAGCAGGAACATCACCCAGGCGAGCGTGGCGGCGTACCCCGCGTTGAACTCGCGGAAGCCCTTCTCGTAGAGGTACATCATCAGCGTCTGGAACTGCCGGTCGCTGCCGCCCGTGCCCTCCGTGCCCTGGACGTCGAAGAGTTGGGGTTCGGCGAAGGTCTGCATGCCGATGATGGTCGACATGACGACGCTGAAGATGATGGTGGGGCGGATCGAGGGCACGGTGATCGACCAGAAGACGCGCCGCTGCGAGGCTCCGTCGATCATCGCGGCCTCGTGGAGTTCGCGGGGGACGCCCTGCATCGCGGCGAGGAAGATCAGCCCGAAGTAGCCGGCCCAGCGCCAGATGATGATCGTCGAGACGGCGATGATGGCGGACCAGCGGTTCGCCTGCCAGTTGATCCGGTCGATGCCGACGAAACCGAGCAGGTCGTTGAAGATGCCGGTCTGGAAGCCGAAGAGCTGGGCGAAGACGAGGCTGACGGCGACCACCGACACGATGTGCGGGAGCACGATGCCGGCCCGCCAGACCGCGCTGCCGCCGAGCTTCCGGTTGAGGAGGGCGGCGAGCCACAGGGCCACCAGCAGTTCGCCGCCGGTGCCGAGCACCAGCAGGAGGCCGGTGTTGAGCAGGGCGTTCCAGAAGTACTCGTCGGCGAAGAGGTCCCGGTAGTTGCTCAGGCCCGCCCAGCCCTGGTCGCCTTCGATGATCGCCCAGTCGTGGAACGACATCCAGCCGGTGTAGAGCAGCGGCCAGAGCGCGAAGACTCCGAAGATCACGAAGAACGGCAGGATGAACAGGTACGGGGTGTAGCGCAGGTCGAAGCGGGTGAGGCGGGAGCGCCAGGCCCGGCGGCGGTGGTGCCGCCCCGGGTCGGAGGCGATGGGAGCCTCCGGCCCGGGGCGGGTCTCGGTGACCGTCATCGGGTCATTCCCCCGCGACCTTCTTGGCGTCGTCGATCGCCTGGTCCCAGGCGTCCGCGGGCTTCTGCTTGCCCTGTTCGACGCGGAGCAGCGCGTTCATGAAGGAGGACGCGACGTCGCTGTCCTTGGTGCCGCGGTAGATGGGCTCCATCCCGTCGACGGCTTCGGCGAAGATCTTGCCGGTGGGGGCGTCGGAGAAGTACGGGTCCTTCTTCGCCTGCACCTCGGGGTCGTTGTAGACCGCGGGGTGACTGGAGAGGTAGCCCTTGGCGAGGAAGAGCTTCTTCTGGACCTCGGAGGAGGTCAGCCAGCGGGCGAGCTCGACGGCTTCCTTGGGGTGCTTGGACTGCTTGGGCACCAGGAGGTAGGAGCCGCCCCAGTTGCCGCCCTGCGGGGCCGCGGCCACGGACCACTTGCCGGCGTTGTCCGGTCCTGAGGCCTCCTTGGTGCGGTCGAGCTTCCAGGCGGGACAGACAGCGGTTGCCGCCTTGCCGGTCTTCAGTGCGTTCGCCATTTCCGGGCTGAAGGGCGGATATCCGCCGCTGACCTTCTCCTCGGACATGTTCGCGGCGGTGAGGAAGTTCTGTTCGAGCGAGGTGTTCTCGTCCGCGATGAACGAGTCGTCGGACTCGGCGAAGAAGGTCTCCTTGTGCTGGTTGCCCATGCCGACCCAGACGTCGCCGGTATTGGCAGTGAAGGAGGCGTCCTTCACCTTGGCCCGGAACTTCTCGCCGGTCTCGGTGAACTTGTCCCAGGTGGGCCAGAGCGCGCCGACCTTCGCGGGGTCGGTGGGCAGGCCGGCCTTCTTGAACAGGTCGGTGCGGTAGCAGATGCCGAGGCCGCCGAGGTCGGTGCGCATCCCCAGGACGTACTTGCCGTTCTCGACCGTGCCGTAGTCGTACGCCCACTTCACCCAGGGGTCGTCGGTGTTGTTGACGCCGTGGTCGGCGAGGTTGAGAAAGCGCTGGTGGCTGGGCTTGAACTTGCCGATGGTGTCGTCGCCGAGACCCACCACGTCGCTCGCTCCGCGGTTGGCGGCGAGCTGGGTGACGAGCTTCTTCGGCAGGTCCTCGATGAGGACCTCCTTGATCTTTACGCCCGGGTGGCTCTTCTCGTACTCCTTGTAGAGGTCCCGGTAGCCGTAGTCGACCTGGGTCGTGACGGTCAGCGTGACGCTGCCGTCCGCGCTGCCCGAGGAGCCTCCGCCGCAGGCCGACACCGTGAGGGCGAGGACCGCGGCGCCGGCCGCCACCCGAATCCCCTGGCTGGCGTGGTATTTCATGCCCTCACCCCTTCTGTTTCCGCATCCCGCATGTCGTCCGACGCGTTCGGTATTTCGATAGTTTTCGGCACGGAGAAACTGGGGAATCCCTGCTCCCGCACGCCTTGTTGAGGCGCGCTTAATGTAGGAACCGGTTGCTACGGGGTCAATGTTTCCGTCACGTGAGCAGCGCTATTCGAAACTTTCGCTGGGGATCGGGTGCATTCCCGGAGGCCGCCAGGACGTCAACCGGCGCCACCGTCAACGGAGTTGCGGCGCCGCATGTTGATCGCCCCCGCCCTCTCGCCGAGCTGGCCGCGCAGGTCGACCGGCGTGTCCGCTGGTACTACACGCCGGTCGCCCGGCAGCGCGGCGGTCAGTCCTGGATCGAGC